>CAUVRF010000030.1:0-18423 GCA_963554245.1 uncultured Streptococcus sp. | reverse complement strand
GGCCAGATGCGAGCCAAGTAGTCTACCACATAGTCATCAAATCCTTCTTGAAGAGGCATCTTACGGCCTGAAATCGTAACGAGTGGTCCTGGCCCCTCCGCTAAGCTCTTCTGGAGTTCCTCTGGTAAGAGCTCCAAATCTAGCTCAACAACAGAACCTAAAGGATAAATAGGACTGTAGACACTGTCCACAATCCCCATAAAATCCTGTAAATCCGTGATGGAAAATAGTTGATCTAGTTGATTATAATGGATCTGAGCTTCCTGGTTCTCATAATCAAAATGACAAGTAAAAGTTGCACCGAAACTTGGCACATACTCATAGATATCCTCCAGTTTTCTCAGAGCCTTATAGAGTCCCTTCAAAATCTGCGGACGCATTCCTAATTGTTGACCAAGTTGAATCAAAGTATCATCTACTTCGAATGTCTCTCTCGTACGGCTAGTAATAATACTTGTAAAAATCTTATTCTTATCGTATTGAACCATTACTTAAACCTCACATTGGCTGTATTCTTATCAAACTGACCGGCCATAGCTTTATCATCAGCCACAATCTTCTCACCAACCGTAATCATTTGAGAAGTACGCTCCATTTCAAAATCCTTATAATCACTCAGAATTTTTTTCGCTTGTTCTTGAAGGGTCTCAAAAGATTTCATCCGATTCAAGGTAGTTTTTCCAATCTTTGTCACTTGAATGTCTGATACAGATGCGACCTTAGTCCGTGCTGAGGTAACAACACGTTGCCAAGAAGCTGAACTGATTCCTATTTTATCCATCTATCCTACTCCCTAAAAAATAGCTGCCAAGAAGCTTTCAACCGCATTCCAAGCACTTCCAATAGCACCACCTAAATCGCCTAGCTCCAATTTTCGCTTTGCGATCTCTGCATCCAACTTCGCCAAATTCATTTCATGCTCATTTTGATGCGTATTCATCGTCGTCGCAATTTTCGATAAAGTCTTATCAAATGTATCGCGTCTTGTCCCTTTAAAGGTATCTGTAGAAATAGTTGTAGAGTATTGAGAAACTGCATTGCGGAACTCACTATAGGATTGAATTTGCTTAGAAAGTTCTTTTCTAGCAGATTCTAACTTCTCAATCTCTGCTTTTTTCTTATCGTATGCTTTCTGGTACTGATTCGCCAAACTTTCATAGCGACTCGCTTGCGCTCGATTATAAGCATTACTAGCAAGCCGCTTTTCTTCAAAATCACTCATCTTTATACCTCTTTTGACTAAATCTTACAGTTAATAGAATTATATCAAAAATTTTGATGTTTTACCATAAGGAATGAAAAATAAAAGCAAGTCAAATGACTCGCTTTTATTCGCTGATAAGCTTAATACGATAGCCTTCTCGGCTGGTGAAGTAGTTGTACTCATCCACTCCGACAACGGACTCTGTAAAGCTACTCTGGTAAAAATAATAGTATAAAAATGATACTATTTCGTTCTTCCTTTTACCACTTTCTCCTTGTTTTCCTCCAACCACTGTAGATAAAGCTTTGCATAGCGTTCTTCCTCATCATTACAGTAACCTTCAAATATGACTTCGTCAATATCTTCTTCGTTAAAATAATAAATCTCTTCTGGATTGAGACCGTCTGGAAAAACAGAGCCTGTATAGTCAAAAACAACATCTGTTCCCTCCTGATTAACAATCATTCCACGACCAATAATCACAACTTTCTGGTTACCATCTGCTAGGTAAACAATACTTCCTAATGGTAATAACATTTTATGCCTCCTGTGTATTTTTAATTTGAAACTTATATTTGTTTAGTATTATTTCTATAAAATAAGGGTACAATATCAAAGCATATCCCCCAACAAAAGTGAAGAAGAATAATGTAAAATAATTTGATGTGAGTATTCCGACTATAAAGCAAGCAGATAATCCTAAAACAAAGAAAATAAATTTTGCTAATTTTTCAGGTAAATATGTTTTCTCAGATTTAATTACTGTAGTAGGGCTTATTATTTTATGGTCTAATTGTTCAAGGTCAATGCTTTTATCCAAGCCTAAATTTAAAAAAGTAATAATCAGTAGCAGACCTACAACAAATACAACTAAAATCGGAAGCCAAAACTGAGGGATTTTATCATTATGAGCAAAAGTAGGTGGAAAGAACAATAACCACAATGCTACCACTAAACTGATAAAACTACTAGCATTGATACTTTTAAAAACAGATAACCATTTTGGATTAGGCTTAATTTTATATCTATCTGATCTATCTGTAACATCATAAATATTATAACTTGAAAAATGTTTTGGAAAAAATCCCCACAAATAATTTCGGATGTCCTTTGGATTAAAATAATCTATTACATAAAGACGGTTATGGACTTCTATTAAATAATAACGATTGTCTAGTCTACCTACTACACGGGCTACATATTTATCTTTTTTTTCCATTATCCAAAAACTCCTTTAATTGCTTTAAGTGGATTGCTAAATGATTTTCCGATATTAGATATTCCTTTTCCTATTCCGTTTAAAAGATCTCCTGCACCATCAACTACAGCTCTAAATGGTTTCACATTTTTATACAGAGCTTTTACACCTACAGAAACAGCAGAACCAACTACAACAGCTGCTCCTACACCAACTACAATTGGAAGTAAACCTGTAGCTGCTCCTGCAAAAGCTGATCCAACTATAGCACCTACAGCTTTACCAGCAAGAAAGCCGGCAGTACCAGCAGTTACGCCATAACTTACTGCTCTACCAACATTATGGTGTTCTTTATAATGGTCACTTCCTTCTGACCACATTCCTAGAGCAACAAGTCCTCTTCCACCCCATTTAGCAACATTTCCAAGAACTTTACTGGTAGAATTCGGTATTTTTTTCAGCGTGCTAGTTAGCCAATTTCTCATTTTTGAACTATCTTTTATAAATCTCCCTGCGGCATCACGCGGTTGCAAAGTCGCCGCCAGTGAACGACCTATATTTTTAGATTCCTCAATAACTTTCCCTTTAACATGATCCAAAAAAGCTCCTATAGTTTCTTTAGAAAATTCGCTTGGCGTCAAGCCTTCAGCGAAATCTTTCACGGCTTCCTCTAACGTGTAAGTTTGATTTTTTCCTTCCCCTCCATACTCCGCCTTCTTAGTCACCTCCCTCGAAAGAGCCTGCAATTCCTCAATCCCTGCCTTGTCCTTGTCAAATGCAACGCCTGGATGATTCTTCTGGAAGTAAGCCCTTGCTAGACTATCCACTTTCTGGTGATAACGGTTTACCGCCTTCTTGAAATGAGGATTACGATAGATAGCTAGCGCTTCAGGATTACGATAAGGGCTGGCCATGGTAACCGTCCCACTCACCTTCGTTAAGCCCTTATTTTGATTGTTTAAAATCGCATCTAACTCACTTGTGGCCTGCTTGTCATTGAAGGCAGTCAGGCGCTTCTCCGTCTCTGAGAGCGACTGTTTCGACGCCTCAATAGCCCGACTCAACTTATCCTTACTGGGAGCTTTCAGTGAGATCAAGTCAGAAATTTCCGTATAATATTTATTCGTCGCATCCATATCCCGGACAATGGAGGAATGGAGACCATCCACACTCTGCTTCAAGCTAGTTAAGGCCTCACTGTTGATTACAGCTGTTGCGCTTTTCTCACCGACTGTTGATTCAAAGTCAGAAATCAGATTGTCAAACTCAGTATAAAGCAGATTAGAATAATCCACATAACCCTGAAGGAGAGGGAGGTTATAATAGTTCAACTCATGGTTAATCGCAGTCTTGACATCACCACGCAGCGCTTGACTCGAGGCAAGACTCTGCGCAGTCGACTGTGCCTCAGCCAAATCAGACTCGAAAGCTTGGGTCTGCTTATAGAGAAAATCCTTTAAACTTTCCAACTCACTACGCTTGATTTTCATCGTCTAACTCCTCCTGTAATCGTAGATAAAAGTGGGAAGGAATAGCTGTTTTCATTAATATTTCCCGTAATTGACCCACATAGGAACTTTCTTTTTCTGATTCCGCATAACCCTGAGCGATGATTCGTTTGATCATGGTCTTATGAATAGCCATCGGTGGAAGCTCTGCTTGAAGACCAAGAGGCCAGAACTGTGCTAAATAATCCACATAAGCTCCGTCGAAAACGACTTTTCGCCCCATAATCATGACATAAAGTGGCTCATCGCCTAAAAGTGACACTACTAGCTCTTGAGATAACTGCTCCTTATCAATCTCAACCAATGTGCCCAAGGGAAGAATATCGCTATAAACCTTATCAACCCCATCTAAAAAATGGACAAACTCACTTTTAGATAACGTAATCTCTGTCTCGTTCCGACAAATATACACTTCTTTCGGTAAAAAAGTCACTTCAATATCAGCACCAATCCGCGGATGATAAATATAGTTTGGTTTTTTATCCAAAAAAGCTTTTACGATTGCGCCCAATACCTCTGGACGATTTTTTAAAATAAAAGCTATCTGATGTAAAAAATCTGTAGTGGGAAATGCCGTATTACCGTCACAATACTCTTTCCAAATTTGTTCTGCTGTCTTCATTTTAATCGAATCCCATCTTGAAATCCATCTGCTCCTGAACGATCATCCAACAACTTATTCTCAGAAACCCTAAGCATATTAGAGGATTGAGAATTCACATAAGTTCGATATTTTATGACAGATGTATTTAAATTCTGAATGGCTTGATTAAAGTTCTTAAAAGGAGACAAATCTGTATAGGAAAAAGGAAGAGTAGATAGTGGACGAACAGAGGCAACACCCGAATGATAATGTCCGACCTGTCCAGCCCATTCTTCTGTTTGGACATATATTTCTGCTTGACCTGACATACTAGTCCTCCTCCCTATTCAAGCGATGATAGTATTCAATCTGGCTATTCAGACTATTAATTTTGGTCTGGCAATCTTCAATATTCCCATTATATTCTGATATTTTAAAGCGAATACTCTTACGATTCATTTCTGTATCTGTCAACCAAGTTGTAATCGCATCGGAAATTCCTGCTAACGTTTTATTAAAATCTTCCCGACGAGTCCCTTGAAAATCAGTTGTAGAGTGCTTATTCAAATCACTCGCAGAAGTCTTGTTTTTACTAACAACATCCATCTGACTCTGGATACAATCATTCGCAGATTCCAACCGTCTTATCTTATTCTCATAAGTACGTATATCCAAACGAATCCAACGGATTTGTGCATGACAATTCGCAATAGCACTATCGTATCGTCCCATACATAAACTCCTCCACTTTTTCTCTAATTATATCAAAAATTCCAATGTTTTACCATAAGGAATGAAAAATAAAAGCAAGCCAAATGACTCGCTTTTATTCACTGATAAGTTTGATTCGATAACCATCTCGGCTGGTGAAGTAGTTGTACTCATCCACTCCGACAACCGATTCTGTGAAGCTACTCTTGATAGATACAACATTCTGGTCTTGGAAACGAATACCGATACAGCCTGCAGGCACATTGACCTTCAGAATCTTATCCACTTCCATATAGCCGTTAACGATCTGACGAAGCTCACCCATAAAGATGAAGTGGAGCCCAACTGTCCCTCCTTTGTGCAGGAGAGCCTTAAAGGCATCTTCTGTCATCTTAAGATTCATAAGCTTGCTGAGGGCTTGTGCTTCTGGAATCAAGATGTAGATAGGATAATCCAAATCAGCTGGCGTGCGCGCATCCACTTCAGACTGCATATCCATAAAGAAACCAGGGATCTCCTCGCCCACAAATACTTCGTCGAACAGCCCTTCCGACTGATGGTAGTTTCCTGTTGGATCCACCAAGAACTTTTTAATGTGACTAGGCACTTTTTCTAAGCCTGTCAGAAGCGCTGCTTCGCCATATTCTAGCTGTTGCATGGTATCATAGAGAAGCTCAAAGTAGCCGTCTCGTTTTGGCACAAAGCCAACCGGGTGTGTGCTTTCTTTGTCAAAACCAATTGGCAACTCGCCTCTTTGCCACATATCCTGAACTTCCTCGTGATCTTCAAAGAAACTCGTAGAAATATTACTTGGCAACATAGGTACTGCTTCTGGACGTAAGCCTTGCCAGTCCTGATTCATCGATTGGATTTCTGCTGTTAAGTGAGAAAGACGGTCGATATCGTCTTTTCCTTCTATCGGCAGATAGACTTGTAACTCTAGAACTTCTTCCTGTGTCACCTGAGCACGGCCGACAATTTCCTGGTCTGGCAGGGCATCACGTCCCATAACCGTCCGAAGCGCTCCTTCTTCTACTAAGTAAAAGCTCAAAGCATTGGGAATCGTCGAGCTCATCCGTAAACGCAAGCTACTAGCGCTGAGTACGGTTATCAGAGTATAAATACCCAGACTAGCTCCTTCACGTAGGAGCTGGTTGACAGCTGACTCGATGATCTCCTCTAATGGGCTTTCCCGTACTGAGTCATAGCCATCAAAGAAGTTGAGAAGAACAGGGAGTGCTTGACCCGTCTTTTGCTCATACTGTGACAGACTAGACACGCCAGCCTCTGTAAAGAGGGCTTTCCGCTCTTTCATAAGACTATCCAGACGTTTCAGATACTTGAGGAGCTTTTCTTCCTCATCTAGTCGAACCAGATCCGCCACATGTGGCAACTCTCTAATTGGTAAGAGACCATTCGTCCCAAAATCAAAAAGGTTAAACTGAACTTGCTCAGGCGTATTTCTACGAGCCAGATTCATGAGGATAGTTTGAAGAGCTGTTGATTTTCCAAAGCCTGGGGACCCATATAAGACGGTATTGCCTAACTCCTCAATATCAAAGTGGTAGACCTCTTGCTTTTGAGCACTTGGCAGATCCAGCATGCCTAGTGGAATGGAGAGTTGACGTGGGGTTGTCCACTCTGCTTGGCGGTCAATTGCCGCTCCTACTAGCTCCTCTCCAAGAGGTGGTAACCATGGCTTTTCAGGGAGGATGACTTGCAGACGCTCCGTTTCCTTATTGATATAATCAATCACAGCTTCAAGCTCTGTCTCCTGCTCTTGTGTCTCTTCAACCGAGTAATCCCCGTCATTTCCGTCAATCAAGAGTTCGCTCTGCCCTAGTTGATTCACTAACCAAATCCGTTCATCTACTTGATTACCTTCATCACTATAAGGCTGATAATCCGCTCCACTCCATGCTGACTGGAAGAGTTCATAGATTTCATTGTTTCCGACCTGAAGATAAGCACGACCAGGCTGAGTGATACTAGCCGCATCTGGGGTTTTGATAATCTCATTTGAGTCTGAAGGATCGGCAACCTTGAGCGCCAGCTTAAAGCGAGAATTAGACCAGATCTGCTCATCTACCACTCCAGATGGCTTTTGAGTCGCAAGGATCAGGTGAACCCCTAGGGAACGTCCGATACGTGCCGTGGAGACGAGTTCTGCCATAAACTCTGGTTCATTTTGCTTCAACTCCGCAAACTCATCTGAGATCAGGAAAAGATGAGGTAAAGGCTCTGTCGGATAGGTCTTTTTCTCCTCTGGATCGCTAAGTGCCTTCCCTTTTTTATAGAGCTTGGTATAGCCATTGATATGGTTGACACCGAATTTCCCAAAGAGACGCTGACGCTTTTGAAGTTCCGCACGAATACTCTTCAGCGCACGAGCCGTCCCAGCTCCATCCAAGTTAGTAATAGCACCCATCAAGTGAGGAAGCTTGGCAAAGAGATTGGCCATTCCTCCCCCTTTGAAGTCAATCGGAAGAAATCCAACATCTTCTGGCGCAAAGTTAACAGCTAGAGACAGAATATAGCTCTGCACAATCTCAGACTTACCAGAGCCGGTAGTCCCTGCAACTAGTCCGTGTGGACCATGGGCACGCTCATGAAGGTTGAGCAGCACAATATCATCCTTCCCTCGAACACCTAGAGGTACAGCGAGAGACTTAGATGCATCCGCCGCCTGCCAGCGTTTCTCCACATCCAATTCCTCGACCTGCTTAACACCGTAGAGTTCCATAAAGGAAATCGTATCTGGAATCGAGTTTTTCTCCACTTCGATATGATTGAGATTGGCCAAACGGTAAATCGCTTCTTCAAGTTTTCCATTTTGAGGCAGACGATTAGGCTTAAAGTCTTGGTTGACATAGATATGATGATTATTGACGAGCTTGGCTGTCTCTCCATTTTGGTAATCAACCACTGCCGTCACCGTCTCAGGCAACATATTGAGACTTTCCTTACCCCAGATAACCGTCACCCCATACTGGGTCATATCCTCTGCCAGAAATTCATTGAGCCCATGTCCTGACAGCCATGACTCATCCAAAATCGTCAAGACATAGTGTGGCGAGAAGATTTGCTCCTGCTTTTGTTCCCGAACAACCTGACGACGCTTGACTAACATCTGGTAAAAAGAGGTCAAGACCATGTCCCTGGTCTGGTCATCGTGAATAAGTCCCCGTAGATTGAGACTCCGCATTTGCGCATGAGGCAACCAGCGCCATTCTCGCCAGTGATTCTCGTATTCCTCTTGGGAGACCAAGGTCACAAACTCTACATCATGGTAGGAATGGAGCGCCGCAATCTGAAACAATAGTGTTTGAACTGCTACTCGTAAGACAGGAGCTGCTCCCGCTAATCCCAAAGCCTGATCACGTAGAGAGAGAACAATAGGCGCATCCTCTAATTTTATATGCGGTTGTACCAGTTTTTTCTCGACAAAGCGGCTCCAGTCTTCCTTGCGATTGGTTGGTTGAAAACGTAAGGAATAACTAGAATCAATCGCTCCAGTTCCTAAATGAACCTTTAGAAAGTCATCATTTGTCACCATCTTCTCATAAATCCGTGGGTTGTAACTTTCTACTAAATCCACTAATTCATCAACCGATGGAAAATTATATGTCAAGGCTTTCTTTTGTTCCGCCTTTAGACGACTCAATTGGCTTCCTGTCTCTAAGAGATACTCTTGATAATCATCGTTTCTTTTCTGATTCTTCTCTTTGACTTCCTTTTTGTTGGTAAAATAGCTCGATACTGAAAATCCAGCTGTCAAGAGACTGGCACTGGCCATTCCCATCATAAGCAAGGCATTTCCCTGCATAAAGACACTAGAGGCTCCGCTAATCACCACCATTCCAACAGGCGGTACGATCGCACGCCATAGCTCACCACGTCTAAGTTTTTCTTCTGGCGCTGGTGAATTGATTTCCACCTTGTCCTCAGGCTCTTTTAGATAAATGCGTGGACTTCTACGATAATTAGGAAACTCATGTGGGAACTCAGCTTGATAAGGTTCTTCAAACAAATGATCAGATTGGATAGTGTACTGTCCGCTCAAGGGCAGGAAATGGATCTGATGTTCTCGAAATGAGAAAAGAAAGCAGTCCACCACCAAAACATCCCCTACCTGAATAGAGGCATCAACTTCCTCTAGAATTTGTCCATTTAGATAAACCTTAGCTCCATTAGATGATCCAGAGAGATGATAGGTATTCTCCTTAACCTTCAGGTAAAGGAGAGCTTGACTTTCAAGGCAAACATCTGCTTTCTTCTCCTTAGAAAAGAGTAAGTCCAGCTTAGGATAGGTAAAGGAATGGATCTGAATCTGTTCATGTGGAATGGCTACCAGACTTTCCTCCTCCTGACCAGCCCAAGGGATTCCGTCCTTTTCAAGACCACTTTCAGTAATTGAGATATGACTTTCTCCAATATTGATTGAGGAGGCCCTTTCGGTCAACTCTTTGTACTCAAAGCATTCTTTAAACGAAAACACATGCCAAAGAACCTCTTCATCTGACAGCTTTTGACTCCAAGTCGCTTGTTTGCCCTTAGTTGCCATTTTTAGTCTCCTTTGATGTAATATTTGCCTTTGAACTTCCGTTTAATTGTTCCTGTAACTTATCAATTTCTTTTTGATACTTTTCAAGGAGTTCTCGCTTTTTCGCTCCGCTCATCGTACTGTCTGTATTGACCTGATCATAGAGCTTCGTATAAGCATGAAGGATATACTGAATGTCCCCAATATTTTGAGCAATATCAAGTGCTTTTTCAAGTTCCCCACGGCCGATATAGATCCAATAAGAAAGAGTATTCTCACTAGATTTCTGTGACAAGTTTCTAGATACAGCTTCCTTTTGTTCTTGAGTCAGATTGTCTAACTCTAACGAGCTAGCCGCAAGTGTGTACTGGACTCCCTTCGGAAGACTATTTGGAGCTTCTGACTTAAGACCTTCTACCACTGCCGTATAATCCTTAGCAATGTAACTCGTCTCAGCCTGAATGATTTTATCCTGCTTAGGCACCACATAAAAAGCATAAATACCTGTTGCAATCCCCATCGCAACTGTTACAATTGCGAGTCCTAAAGAACCCCATTTAAACAATTGATAGTTCCTTTTCGAGACAAACAGTTTTTCCTTTTGACGCTTCTCTTCTTGAATACGAACCTGCTCACTAATGAGATGGTCTACTTCATCAAAAGTCTCCGCTTTAAAAAGAATTTCCGCAAAAGCATTTTTTACCGTCGTAAGACTATCAATTAACTCTTCAAAGTTGAGCTTAGGTTGTAAAATGAACACAGCTAAAGCCTTATATTGCTTTAACAAGTCCTCTTTCATGAGTGAAAAAGGAACAACACTATCTGTCATCCCTCTATGTCCTAAAAGGACACTTTCCCCGCTTACAAACAGATTATCTGGGTGAATAAAGGGTTTCATAGGCTGATCGACAGTTTCTTTTAAGAATTGTAACTTTTGAAAAAGATGAAGGCGCTCTAAGATTTCTTTATTTTCAACAGCTTCTCGAATCGACTGATAACCTGCTGGAATTTGGTAAGAAAGACGGACGACCTCTTCTGCCTCTTCTTTCACTGCTCCTTGAGCTAAATGTGCCGTGCTTTCTAAAAAAAATCGATACTGCTTCATCCGATTCAGTTGAAATTGATTAGCGGATAACTTAATCTCTAATTCACCAGCCTCTTTCGACCACTTGGATTGGATACTTGTCTCTTGTACTTTCATTTCTTTCTCCCTACAATTTCTAATTGATCTCCGTTTCCTAAAGGAAAGTCCGCTATCTGGTCATCATCATAAAAGACAATTGATTTATTAGTCACTTGAAGATCAAAGTGACTTGGTAGCTCTTGGTTCATCATTGAAAATGACTCACATATCAGCTCTTTTACTCTCTTGAATGAAACCTGTGTTGGAAGTTTCAAATCATATATTTGCTCTCTCCATTTTATACCAACCGTAATTATCTTCATCACACACTCTCCTTCTTAAAACGAAGCACTTTTGAGTACTTCCTACCTAGCCAAACACCTAGATAGGTCACTCCAAGTAGACCTATCCCAAATCCCAAAATAGATAGCCAAGTAGGTAGCGAAGTGTTAGAGGTGCTCTCTCCAGTCAAAATTGTTTCATCTGCTCTATAATCTGCTTGAAACAAGCCACGCGTCACCTTATCCTGACTCTGAAAACTATTCGTATCTTTAGTCCCGGTAAAAAGAGAGGACTGCGCTTGATGAATATTCTCTTGCTGTGCTTTTTGTAGCTGTTTTTCTTTCTTCACACTATCTTCTAAAAATAATTCAGGAATATTCTTAGACTTAGTAGTCTGAGGACTGTTCCCTTGATCATAGATGGTTTGATTATTAATTTCAAAACTTCCATCATCTGCTCGGACATCACCTGAGTTAAGAAAAAGACACAACAATAATAGACTAAAAATGACTTGAACCTTCTTCATAAATCTCCTCCCCCACTTGGTAAAGATAGCTTTATTATACTACAAATCACACCATCTCACAAGAAGACAAAAAGGATCCTTACGGATCCTTACCTTGATTATTTCTTTCTTGTAAAGAGATTAAGACTAACTCCGATTCCTACAAATAATAAGAGTAGAAGAATCGTTACAATGCTTAAGCTACCACCAACCAAGAGATAACTAAAGCCATTTTCAATATTTTGTAACGGAGACATTCGATATAAGAAATTAAGGAAACTTCCTGATTGAGTTGCTACTCCCAAAATAGGAGTTAGTAGGAGATAAAAACCTAAGAGGGATGCGGATACAATATAAGTCGGATACGGAGCTTTCTTCAAGCCGTAAGATAGCATCAAAATCAAACTTGCCATTAACATAAAGCTATAAATGAACCATAAGAATCCATTGGCTGCTGTTGCTACTCCTATTGTAACTCCTGAAAACAAAATCGAACCAACAGCAACTGTTATGATTGTCGGTAAGAAACTTTGAAGTTTCAAGTCCCACTTTTTCGTTGTCAAAAGATCAGTTTCTTCCCTTTCCTGTCTATCTTTAACAAAGCGTCCGATCGTCATAGCTATCACAAAAGAAATAACCGATAACAACAAGGTCATATAATAGGGGATGATGGAAATGTGACTAGCTGCCTGTGTCTTACCTTCTGTAACTTTTGTAGTAATTGGATCGGATAAGAAATTAAACACTTGCTTGTTATCAGCACCTCCACTTTTCGCATTGGCAAGCACCTTTCCAAACTGTTCTGCATAAGAGGTATTTTTCTCAACTGTACCACTTGTTTCCTTCACACTCTGATTCAGACTGGAAAGAACACCATCTGCAGACTTTTGAACCGACTCTGTTGTCTCGTTTAACTGTTGGATTTGTGGTGAGATATCTCGTACCTGAGCAGCTCCATCAGCTGTAGCTTGTGCAGCTTTTTTAGAACTATCTCGTAAGCTATCGTATTGAGACAAAAGTGACTTCACATCTTCTTCCAGCTTAGAGGTATTCATCTTCTCTGGTTGTGGATTTTGATCATTGACAACTGATTCATAAGCAAGTTTCTCAGAATCTTTCCACTGATTATGAGCCTCATCTAAGACCTTCTGCATTTCCCCATACCAGGTATTTAAGGCAGAAGCTTGCTTAACAAGCAAATCTGAGTCTGGGAGAGACTGATACACTTGATGAAGGGTGCCTTCTTTAGGATTCTCTTTTTCACCTAGAATATCTGTCACATCCTTTAATTGCTGATCTACCTGTTTGTATAAATTATCTCCTGCAAGTCGATACTTCGTAACTAAAACATCCGATATTTCTGAAGCCCGTTCATCGTCAGTTAGATTATTGTAGAGACTATATACAGAATCTGGACTAGCCTTTTGTACGAGAGTACCACTTGATAGCGTGCCTGCAAATTGATTGATATCTAAACTTGCCCCTGGTGATGCAAATAAAGTAACGATTTGTTGGGCAGTAAGGTCTAGGTTTTGGAAGTTTTTCAGAATCGCAGGTAAATCCTCAGCCAAAGTGTCATACTTACCATTAAAGACAGATAATTGAGCACTAGCTTGAACTGAACTTCCATCTGTCCAACTATAACCTACTTGGTTATAGGAATTCTTTTTCACATCATCAGATAAATTCCACTTTATCTGACCACTAATCGTGACACTCACCTTTTTAGGAAGTGTCGCATAGCTTGGTTGACTGACTTCTGATGAAGTAGTTGGCGTTGCTGCCGTTCTTTCACTTGTAGAAGTGGAATTTGTAGATGTTGCTGCATCACTTGCACCCGCATTTGAAGTACTTGATCCCCCTGAGCCCGAAGAGGCGACAGGAGTAGTTGACGCCGTTCTTTCATTGACAAATGTGACTTGAATTGTATTTCCTGATACTGCAGCTGTCACATGATAGCCTGTATCTTTTAACTGTTGACGGATAGAGGCTTCAATTGAATCTTTCGTCACACCTTCCAGTTCAAGATTCCCCATCTTTGCATCATCGATGTTCAATTGGACTGTCTGACTACCAGTTGACGGATCAAATTCTAGAGTTTGGTGAATGGGATAGGTCACTGGACTAGTAACAGTAGCCGCTGAGGACAGATACTTAAAGGTTGTATTTTGTCCTAAAGAGCCACCCAACTCGCTACTGTAGTTAGACACAATTTTCAGTGCATTACGATAAGTTGTAGCCTCATCTGATGAGATCAATTTATCTTGCTCTAATTTAGCAATGAGAGCACTCAAATCTCCAGATGAAATCATCGGTAAGTGACTAGCAATTGCCTCAATATACTGCTTAGGGAGTTTGCTTCGATTTTCTGGCTTCGTCATTAAGTTCAAAATAGCCGAGCGAATATCTTTATCAGTAGCTGTCTGATCACTTAAATCCTTAGAGCCATAATAAGTCTCTGCAATGGTCTCCCTGAGTGCTCTAAGCTCCGCTACTTCTTTTTCTAAAGAAGTGATTTGTGCCTCTAAGTTCCCCTTGACCTTACTTTGTGCAGTTTTATACTCCCCCGCCTTAGCCTTGAAATCTGCCATAAAGGAACCGGTTGCCGTATCGGAAGACTGCAATTCTTTTAATTTAGCATTCCCGACAGTGTAAAGGGCATTATACAAGTCAAAATAATGTTTCTGATCATCTGTCCATTGTTTTTCCAAGGTAGCCTTATCTTTTTCAGATTGCTCCTTATATTGGTCGGTTGACTTTTCAAGACGAGTATTAGCTTCTTTTGAAAACTCATTCACAGAGTTTGTTGTAGACTCAAGGGCTTTCCCAGAAACATCTAAAGAGTTGTTGTTCGCTTCCATGCTGCTTGCGACTGATTTAACAAAAGCTTCTTGTTGGGTCTTAAAGAGTTCATTATCCGTCTTCAGACTATTTGCAATGGATTGAGTACTTCTAAATGAATCTGGTAGGGTCGAAAATGGAGCTTGAATATTTGAAATGATGAACGTATTTTGAGACAACTCTGTAGATGCCATCTGATTCACATTCGTCTGTGCATCTGAAAGATTCCGAATGATGCTCGAAAAATACATCCGAACCACCCGTTGGTTAAATCCTTGTAAGACTGTATTAACTTGACTGTGGACAGCCTGATTAGCTTGTTCGTTTTGCCCTTCGCGAATCTGGTAAGAAACAGTGGCTTTTTCTGGAGAAACACTCTCTAAGCTCAACAATTTCTCAGAAAAGTCTGACGGAAGAGTAATAACTGCATCAAACTGACCAGACTTCAATCCTGCTTCAGCCACGCTACGATTAGTTGTCTCCCAGTTATTCTCTGTATCCTGATTAATTAAAGTGACAAAATCCGAGCCTAAATTATAATCAGTATTTTCAAACCTTGCACCTTTATCTTCATTCACAAGCGCATATTGAACCTTAGCAGTTTGCTTGATCTCACTTGAATAGTGAAGGCTCTGATCCTTTAATGCAAAATAAACAAGAGAACCTGATAACAGGGATACGCATGCTACTGCAGTTAAAATTTTTAAGTATCGTTTTTCTTTATGAGGACTATTCATTATTCCCTTTTCCACTTATAACTAGCAAAAAACGACGCCCCTTTCGAAGCACCGTTCACCGATGATTAATTCAAACCAAATGAAGTTGCATCCTGACGGTCACGATCAGCAACAGTATCTGCGTATTGATTCAATTGTGCATGGATACTTTCAAGAAGTTGTTCCATTTGAGTTACGCTTACTGATAATTGTTGGAATTGTTCCAAGTAAGATTGGAAAGCCGCACCCTGCCATTGTCCTTGAAGACGACCATTTGCGCCTGAAACTTTGTTAATGGCATCTTTCAATTGTTCAGAAGCATTGGTATAAGTTTGTGCTTCAGACTTTAACTGTTCTGGGGTCAACGAAATTGCTGGCATATCATTATTCTCCTTTTTTGACTTGGTCATCTTCCCGATAACCTTATAGTCAATATTGTATCACAAACTCGTCAAATTGCAAGTGTTTTTTAGAATTTTGATTCAACTTTATAAATCGATTGAATACTTCCCACTATTTGATGTATGCAATCAAGCATGTCACATCTTTCAATATAGAAATACTAGGTTATAAAGCATTTCATTGTAGACTATTGTATCAATTACTGAACTCCTACTTCCATCGACCATCTTGGTGATATCAAAAAAAGGGGGTGCAAAACAATTCCCACAGACACCCTACCTGCTGGAACATTTTGCACCCCCTCTGCGTATGTGGGAATAAATTTCATACTTTACCACTACCAATCCTACTACATCACTTTAGACTGTTAGATTTATACTTCACTCAAAAATTCAAAAAAAACCGAAT
This sequence comes from uncultured Streptococcus sp., assembly GCA_963554245.1. GTDB lineage: Bacteria > Bacillota > Bacilli > Lactobacillales > Streptococcaceae > Streptococcus. The sequence continues at coordinate 2,399 of CAUVRF010000030.1, read as the reverse complement.
ATCAAGTCTTTTGTAAACCCTGAAACGGTGGGCTTTATCCCTTTCTCTCCAGCAGTCCTACAACCTCGATATGTCATGATAGCAAACTTCTATATTAAAGAACGAAAGTGATAGAGTTGTTGTTTAAAATTAAACTATAGAATGAAAATATTTTATAGTTACCATTTTCTCAACTTTATAGTTAATAACTATCATTTAATAAATTTAGTTGCCAACTTGTAAACTTGTTTTATCTCTTTACTATTAATATCCCAACAATCAAGTTCTTCTTTAATTAACTCTGGAAATTTTTTGCTAATATCCCTCAAAGAATTACCAACTGATTTTCTAACATATTCACTGGAATCATCTTTTAATGCTGCAATTCGTTTAATAGCTTCATCTGGATTATCCTTGAAATATGGTCTACTCGTCCATATTCTCAAACCTTCTGTAACAGCTCTTCTGACATTTGGATTATTATTTTGTAGCCAGTCGTCAATAACCGGAAGAGATTTTTCATAACCTGTTTTCTTACAAAATTCATCGAATGCTTTTGCTAATATTTCTTGAACTCTCCAATTGTCATCCTTTGAAACCTCATCCCTCATGAAAATCAAAATTTCTTCATACGATGACAAATGGCCAAAGAGAAATACACTGTACATTCTAACTTGATATACATTGGATTTAAAGGCTAAAAATGCTAATTCTTTGGTATACGCATTATCGTTTGATTGATAGTCAGCAAGAGCTCTTTTCTCTTCTTCCTTAAATCCATTTTCTATTAAAGAGAATTCTTTTTCTAAATTTAAAATATATTCTTTCATGTAACTTGAACCCGAAACAACATCCCAATTTTCAAGATATTTCTCGATAGGTATTAATAAAGAATTGAATTCGTTATAATATGAGCAAATAATCTTGACATTTTTTCAAATTGATATTTAAATCCTTTTATTATTCAGCCTTTTCTCAATCAAATACCAACTAGGAATGATTTGCTTCATATCATCATACCATTCTAAAATTTCCTTAGCTTGATGTTGCATTACTGATATTTCTTCGATTCCGTAAGGAACAGACCATGGAAGAGCACCAACTATGTTATTTACAATATAGATAGCAAGAAGTTTCCAAAATAAATCTGGAACCTTACCATTAAAATATCCATCTATCATACCTGAGGCAAAAGAGGGTGAAACTTGAGCAGACCATACAATACGATTGAATTCCTCCCAAGGATCTCCAAGGTCAAATCGATCAAAGTCAATGACATAAATTTTACGATCTTCACCAATCATGAAATTCCCGATATGATAATCTCCATGTTGGAAAACCTGAGGTCTATCTTTTAACATTTCTCGATTTGCATTTAAAAAATCAATAAAGATCTGACCATTTTCATATTGAACGGGACATTCTTTGTATTTGGAGATTTTGTCATCAATTTTTTGATTAAAAAAGGATTCCCAATCTTCACGAACTTCTGTAACAGGGAGTGAATGAATTTTTTGAAGGATTCTTCCTCCTTCTACTCCATAAGTATATTGTTGTTCTTTCGAAACAGTTAAAATGGTTTCTCTTGCATCTTTCCCGTCTATCCATTCGTGTAAAGAGTGTACCTCGTCATCGCAGAGTTCTATGCTAATCGGTTTACACATAGGAACTCCAAGAGAAGCTACTTTCTCCATCATATCAAATTCAAATTTTTTAGAATCTAACTTCTCCTTATCAGAAACACGCAAGAAATATTTTTGCTGATTTTGATCTGTCACACAATATTTTTTATCATCTGACCAGCCTTTATTTATGGCTATCTTACTACTAAAATCCATCAAGCACTCTCCGATTCATTTCACAACACTTTTTGCAGTTTTCACTAGTAACCTATCCAGTTCGTCTACGCTAGCTTGATTATTTAATGAATAATATTTTTACTGCTAATTAGTTGCTCTCGATTATAACTACCTATATTCTATCACAAAAACACAAAAAAAGCCTTACAATCAAGGCTTTTCTATACTTTCACAAAAATCCTAATAAATTTCCATTCAACTTCTTCTAAGCATCTTTTCTAAAAAATAAATTGACAATCTCATCTTCTGAAAAGCCTAGCTCACCAAGTTTTTCAAACAAAATTTTCACTAGCTTGTTAGATTCTTGATATCTTAACTCCTTTATTTCTTGCTCGCTTGCTATGACAAAATATCCTAATGTTCCACAGCTAATAACCAAATTCTGTTCTTCGAGAACTTTCATTGCTTTTTGGACAGTTGCCGGATTACACTTCTCGTTTTCTGCTAATCTCCTTATTGAAGGAATTTGTTGTTCAGATGCATAATCACCTCTTAAAATAGTCGTTCTTAATTTTGATGCAATTTGTAAATATAGATGGTGTTTCATTTAATCTTTTTATT
>CAUVRF010000029.1:0-18826 GCA_963554245.1 uncultured Streptococcus sp. | reverse complement strand
TTAGGCATAATGATAACCTCCTTGATAGATTGATTCTAGAATTTATTATGTCAATAACATTATAAACCTTTCTTTTTCATTTGTAAATGGTATAGACCTATTTTCTAGAGATATTTTAAAAGAGCTGGATTTCTCCAACTCTTTGATCTTATTTTGATTTTACAGGCAGTTCTTGAGCAGCCTTAACAGCAGCTGCAATCGTCTCTGCGTAAAGTTTAGCACCTTCTTCAATCATGTTGCTATCATTTCCAAAGTGAACTTGGTCAGTTCCAGCCCAGATTTCAGGGTGTTCCTTAGCAACCTTATTCCAGTCAGCGATGCTCACATATGGGTTCTTTTCAGCTAATTCCCGTGCATAAGCCGCATACTGCTCCACTGATGTGTAAGTGTCCTTACTCTTATCTCCCTCATAAGGTGTCACCAATATCAGATGGTGTCCTTTCGGTAGATTGTTCACAATGCTATCCAAATCATTCTTATAGCCTTCAGGATTATTGACTCCCGTTGCAATGACAACAGTTTTTAGCAGCGCCTTGTTCTGACTGTTATTGAGCATAATATCATTGGCTTGCTTGGTCGTTCGACTAATCTGGGCATTGATATTTGCTTCAGGAAGTGCCTCTTGTAAGGCTGTATTGGCACGCAAGGCTACCGAATCTCCTATTAGGCTTGTTCCCTCAGAAATTCCTAGACGACTCAGTTCAGCTTGTTCAGCAAGAGTCTTTGTTTGTCCTATATTGGTCTGGGCTTGTTTGAAACCATTGACCATCAAGTCTGTCTCAAAAGCTCCAACTTGGGGAGCCACAGCTATGATAATCAAGGCAATCAAGGTAAGAATGCCAGCAGCACCAGCACTAATTGGTTTAATATGAGGCAATCGACTAATCTTCCGTATTAAAGGATTGGATTTACCGGCAATCAACGGCTCAATAATATAGAAGGATAGGATAGCAAAGAAATAAGAAAAGATGATTGTCAGAATAACAGCAGGCAGATTACTCATCAGCTGAGAAAAGATAATATAAAAAGGCCAGTGGAAAAGATAAACCGCGTAGCTAGTATCCGCTAAAAATGTAATGATCCGAGGTTCTTGTATCTCAGGCGTTTTCTCATGCAAGACACGCGCAGCAAAAATCATGGTCACTGCCGCTAAACTTGCTAGCAAGAAGCCAAATAAGTACGCAAACAGGTAGGTGAACTTGACAAAGAAAGTCAAGAGCATTAACACCAAGAGACCTGCAGCAAATACCAGTAGATTTTGACGAAGATCCCACATCCGGTCAAACTGCTTGACTAAATCGCTCGTCTGACGAACCCCCACAACTGTCGCTAAAATGCTTCCTAAAAAGAAGGGATAGACATGGGTCAAACTTGAAAAGTAGACAGATGAATAGGAACTAGCCATTAGACTACCAATAAACATGGAGAAAAAGCTAATGATAAAAGCTCCTGCAGAAAGGAGAAAGACCATCCCTCTCAATTGACTACTAGATTTTGAACGTTTCGATAAGAACCAAACCGCTAAGCCCCAAAGGATATAGTAGTGAACCTCAACAGCTAGACTCCAGTTGTGAACAAAGAGATGCGGAATGAACTGGGATTCATAACTTCCCCCTGTTAACATTTCGTAGAAGTTGGTCATAAAACCGAGAACTCCAGCTATCTGGCCACCAATTCCAGCAACATAGTCTTGACGAACCAAGAAAGTAAAAGGCATGGTCACCAAAACCATCAGCACTACAGGTGGCACGATGCGGTAAAACCGTCTCTTAAAAAAGCCCAACAAATCAATCTGATGTGCCTTCCCAAATTCTTCTAAAAGGAGGGAGGTGATCAAAAATCCTGAAAAAGTGAAAAAGACATCTACCCCAAAGAATCCTCCAGGAAAGATTGTTTGAAAGAAGTGGTACAAAAGCACCAAAAGTAAACCTGTAATCCTAATCAAGGAAAACCATTTAATACGCATACGAGTCTATTCTCCATTAAATTAGGAAGTAAAACACCACCTAATTTCCATTCCATTATACTCCCTATTCTATCAAAAAAATAGGAAAAATCCTAAGAGAAAACTTAGGATTTTGGCATTCTATTTTTACACTTTAGAAATTGCGCCCTGACTTGTTGTAGCCATATTTTTCTACAAAATACTCACGAAATTCCAAGAGATTGTCATCCATGATGGCTTGGCGGACCTGCTTCATCAGGTTGAGCAAGAAGTAGAGATTGTGGTAACTAGTCAAGCGGATACCAAAGGTTTCATCAGCCTTGAGCAGGTGACGAAGATAAGCGCGTGTGTAGTTCTTACATGTGTAGCAATCACACTCAGGATCCAGTGGCGTAAAATCTTCAGCGAATTGGGCATTCTTGACAACCAAACGACCTCGGCTGGTCATACAAGTTCCGTTACGAGCAATACGAGTTGGCAAGACACAGTCAAACATATCTACACCACGAATGACTCCATCAATCAAGCTATCTGGCGCTCCCACACCCATCAAATAGCGAGGTTTGTTTTCAGGAAGAAGTTGGGTTGTGAAGTCCAAGACTGCATTCATCTCTTCGTGGGTTTCTCCTACTGCCAAACCACCGATAGAGTAGCCAGGGAAATCCATGCTGACAAGGTCATGAGCTGACTGACGGCGAAGATCTTCAAAGCCTGCTCCCTGTACAATTCCAAACAAACCTTGGTCATGCGGACGACGATGAGCCTTCAAACCACGCTCAGCCCAACGACTGGTACGTTCGATTGATTTCTTAACGTAATCATAGGGTTGGTAAAACTGAGGACATTCGTCAAAGGACATCATGATGTCTGAGCCTAGATTATTCTGAATAGAGATGGCCTTTTCTGGTGATAGGAACATCTTGGAACCATTGAGATGGTTTTTAAAGGTTACTCCTTCTTCTGTGATATTTCGACTATCCGCTAGAGAATAAACCTGAAAACCACCACTATCCGTCAAGATGGGCTGATCCCAGTTCATGAACTTGTGGAGACCGCCTGCGCGTGCGATGAGTTCGTCTCCTGGACGGAGCCACAAGTGATAGGTGTTTGACAGGATAATCCCTGAACCCATCTCCTTCAACTCCTCTGGTGATTGAGTCTTGACCGTGGCTTGGGTCCCAACTGGCATAAACATAGGTGTCGGGAAGGTACCGTGCGGAGTGATGATTTCTCCCAGACGAGCTCCTGTGTGTTTCTCTTTCTTAATCAAACGGTATTTGATTGGTGAATCTGACATTTTTTACCTCCGAAGCTGGGAAAGACAGTCCCAGTTCATACTTTGTGCCCAAGGGCATACTGTATGATTTTATCAAAAAAAGCTGGAACTGTCACGAACTATGGTATAATGAGAGAATGAAATACCCAAAAATTGATTTAAAAACCATTCGTCTGCAGACGAGGCAGTTTCAGGCTGAAAATCCCCGTCTCTTTCTCGTCTATCTCTTACCTAGCATACTGGTCATCTTATCAGGCTTTCTCAACCCCTTGGCTCGTCTCCAAGAAAATGTTTTAGAGCAATCCTTTTTCAGCATGCTGGCACAAGTGCTCCAAGCCTATCTCTTCCCGCTAGTGGTTTCTTTTGTGAGCACGATTTTTCTAGCAGGTGCTGCCTTTGCGACACTCCGACTCCTCAAGGATCCTGATACAGAACTCTCAGTAAAATCAAGTCTAGCCCTCTTTGCTGCAGAGCGCTTCTCGCAAACCTTCCTAACTCTGCTCCTCAAACGTTTCTACCTCTTTTTATGGAGCATTCCAAACTTAGTAGGCGTTTATTTTCTCTTTTATAGCAATCTCTTAGCTCGGAGATTTGTCGCCCTACATCCTGAATTTCCAAAATTAAACCTCTCATCCCTTGAAACCGAGCAATTCCTTATGACCTTTGGCCTCTACTTTTTCGCGAGCCTCATCTTGATGATTGTAGGGAACATCCTCTACGTTCCGCAACATTACGCCTACTCGCAGGTAGAATTCCTCCTCTGCGACACTCTGGATTTAGGACAGGCTAAACCAAGCCAAATCCTGAGAACCAGCCGTTTCTTGATGAAAGGTTACAAATTCCAGCGCTTTGTCCTCGATTTACAACTACTTCCTTGGTACTTCCTCAATTGGATTACTTTTGGAATTGCTAGTTTTTCAATCCTTCCCTATATCCAGAGCAATCACATCTTCTTTTACAGAGCCCTACTAGCCCGTAAACGTCGAAATGGATAAGAGCATATAAAAACCAGCATCGTTCAGGACGCTGGTTTTCTTATTTCAAAAGTAAAATACTCAATAAAGTCAAAATAGCGGGTCCACCTTGATTCAGAATAATCTTCTTGTTTACCCTGAAGGAATGACATGCAAAAAAGGAGGTTGGGAACTCAATCAGTTCCCAACCTCCTTTTTAATGATTAGTTCATTGATACGTGAACGTGGTCATAGTGATTTTCGGTCACACTACCACGGTCTGGCATTGGATTCCACGTGTAGGCAGGTCCATATTTACTATCGTATGGAGCGTAGAAACGTTGTTTCCAGATGATGTAGTTGATACCACGGCTAGCCATATTTTGAACCGCGTATTCCGCGATTTGATCACCAAGTGCTGAACTCACTGGGACCATAAAGTCGATGGCCAATCCTTTACCATGGTCTCCACTGTCACCAGGACGGTAACCACTAAAGGATGTGATGCCAAACAAGTTGGCGATTTCTTCCTTAAAGGCTGCCGTTTGCGGTTGAAGACCAGCATTCTCAGACTTAGCTACAGCAAGTCCTGCATAGTCAGGAGCCGCTGGAGCTGAATAAGTTCTTGAAGGAGCTTGGCTTTGCTCTGCTTGATAAGTCGAAGTTGCAGTGTCAGAAGTTGTTGTTGTTGCTGCTGTTTCTTCTGCTACACTTGTTCCTGTTGTATCAGCAGGTGTTTCAGTTGCTAGAGCAACTGCTACTGGTGCTTCTGCTGAAGTTGCTGCAGCCGTTTCTTCGGCAGCTGGAGTCGCCACTTGTGGAGCTTCTTCAACTGGACTAGTTGTTGCTGCTACTGGTGCTTCCGCTGGAGTAATTTCAGCTGTTTCTTCTGCTACAGGTATTTCTGTAGATGGTGTCTCCTCAGCAACTGTCGCTGTATCAGAAACTTCTGAACTTGGCCCTACTTCTGCTGGTTTTTCAGTCTCAATTGCAGTTGGAGCTTCCTCAATTGGTTGAGAAAGGTCTTCTACTTGAACTGTTTGTTCATCAACTGTCACTTGATTTGTCGTCAAATCAGCTGTCGCAGTCTTCACTTCTTCACTAGCATCTGCTTGAGGAGCTTGGATTTCAACTTCCGTTACCTCTTCTTCCTCATTGACAGTTGTAGTGAGGACAGTATCTGGGAAAATCAAGTCCATATTGGTGATTTTGTTCAAATTTGCAAGAACTGTGACATCTACACCCAAGGCTTCTGCAATGGTGCTCAAGGTATCACCATACTGAACGGTATAACTTGTTTTGTTGTCCGTTTTAGTCAAATCGTTTTGGATTTGCTCAACACTACGTGCAGTCCAAAGGGCTTCTTCTGCTTGAGTTGCCAATACTGGGGCAAATGACAAGGCTACTGTTGAGACTAAAATCATTCTTTTCTTCATTCGTTCATATTCCTTTCAAATGAGTACCTGTCTATCATAACACAAAAAAAGCAGAAAAAAAGCCCTCTCGGGCCTATTTAACAGAACTGTCTATTCCTTGTAACAAACTCGATTACTTGAAATAGTTTGTTAGGTTTCTGTCACAAAACTGACACAATCTTCTCGCCCCCAATCCTCAGAAATATGAGGAATATCTGCTAACTCTTGAATCATGTGATTCCCTTCATAAGACGACTCTAAAAAATTGATGCTTTGAAGGCCGCTATTCTGGGCAAATTCCACATCCAAAGTCCGGTCCCCTATATAATAGGTCTTCTCAGGATCCAGCTGATACTTGTCTAACAGATAGTCAGCCGCTTGTGAATTAGGCTTACGCGCAAAGCCACTCTGACTGGTTAAAATCTCTTTGAAATAGGATTCCAACCCCAAGTCTCTGAGAATGGTAAAAGCATTGTCCCCCTTATGAGTATAGACAAACTGCCGAATCCCTGCTTGGTCTGCCCAAGCTAGCACTTCACGCGCACCTGGCATCAAAACTACCTGGGCATTTTTCTCAGCCAGGCTCTGGGCACGTACCTGATTGAGCACTTCCGCATCCAGGTTTCTCTCTTCTGCCACCTGCTCCAGCAAATCCTGCACAGAAAACTTGAGGATAAACTCTCTCACTTTCTCCTTATCATAAGGAATAGAAAACTGTGCAAAGGTCTCCTTAATCCCTGACAAAATCGCTTCGTAAGAGTCCAATAAAGTCCCGTCTAAATCCCAAATAAAGGCTGTTTTTTGCATCTCCTATCCTTTCAAGCTCATATAACGCTGGTAACGGTAACGTAGAAATAACCAACGAAAACCATTATCCAAGAGAGTCCCTGCCCAAATACCAGGCAAGCCCCAACCAAGAACAATCCCCATCAGATAGGCTGTGCCAATGCGGATACACCACATCCCAATACTTGTTGCATAAAAGGGGAGGCGAGCATTCCCCAAACCCTGCCAAACTGCAGTATAGATGACTGTTCCTGTCGCCATGGGAGTTCCTAGTAGAGAAAACAGTGCCACCAAAACGCTCGCTTCGACCGCTACAGGGTCGATCGTATAGAGATGAGTCAATGGTGTCCCCAAGGCATAGATACTGAGAGTTAAGGGCAACATGAGAAGTAGAGAAAGCCAAAAGGTTTGCTTGCTCAAATCATCTACTCTTTCCCAGTTATTCTCTCCAACTGCTCGAGCTACCTGCATGACCGTCGCCGTAGCGACGCCAAAGGCAGGCATATAGTTAAACTGGGTCAAGACTTCTCCGACTGCATTTCCCGCTACTGCCTCCGTCCCAAAAGAGACGACCAAGGCAATGATCACTACATCTCCAGCTCGCATCATGAGACGTTCTCCTGCCGCTGGCAAAGCCAAAGTCAATAGTTCCTTATCTAAACCAAAAGTCGGTTTCTCAAAAGGCAGCTTTAATTGCGACCACAAAATCACAAGACCGACTAAGCGAGACAAGATAGTCCCCCAAGCAACACCCGCTATGCCCATATCAAGGACAAAAATAGCTAGACTTGAAAAAAGAATATTCAAGGCATTGGATAAAAGACTAACATAGAGAGGCAGACGTGGATTATGCGTTGCACGAATCAAGGCACCTAGACTGGTCATCAAGCCCAAGAGAACAATCGATCCACCCACCAAAGATAGGTAGAGTCCACCACTCTCGGCCACATCCTGCTCAGTTCCCAAGAGCCCTATCATCTCTTGCCCAGCAAAGAGCGATAAAGCGCCTAAAAGTGCACTCAGCAATAGGGTTATCTTGAGAGCCTCTGTCACGTGATAAGCCAACTTGGACTGATCTTTCTGCCCCAAACTTTTTGAAATAACACTGGAGATAGCAGCTCCCAGAGCGATAAAAATCGCCTGGTAAATGGTGATAATATTGCCAGCCACTGAAACACCTGAAATAGCGATTAAGCCCAAGTGAGCGACCAAGTAACTATCCACCATGCCCATAAGCATCTGCAAAAAGTTTTCACCCATAGCTGGCAATGCAATATTAAGAATGTCTTTATTTTTCTTAAACAATCCTTCCTCCTGATGAAAAGAAACTCAGTTGGTTTCCCAACCGAGTTTACTGCCTCTGTCTTAAAGTCCTAGATAAGTCTCCACCGCTGCTTGCATGTCAGCAGCTGCCACTGTTGTTTTATGACGAACTGGAGCTGTTTCAAGGCCATCAACCGCTGGTGGCACTGCCACTCCTGAAATGTCATGTAATTGAGCCAAGGCTTCAAAGTCAGTCAAGCCTGCTTTTCCTGTTACCGCTTCAACTGCAACTACTGGGAACTTGTATGGACTAGCTGTTGAAGCAATCACTGTCTTAGTCGCATCGCCAGTAGCCGCTTGGTATTTTCTATAAACTGCTGAAGCAACAGCTGTGTGTGGGTCCTCGATATAAGTATCTGTTTGATAAACACGTTTAATTTCTGCCGCAGTTTCTTCCTCAGTCGCATATTCAGCTGCAAAGAGTTCCAAAATCGCTGCATCAAAGTCTGTCAATTCATATTGTCCTTGTGTACTCAAGGCATTCATGAGTTCAGCTGTCTTAACCGCATCATTCCCCAAAAGATGGAAAATCAAACGCTCCAAGTTTGAAGATACCAGGATATCCATAGATGGACTAGTTGTCACTTTAAACTCACGTTTCTTGTCGTAAACACGTGTCTTGAAGAAGTCTGTCAAAACATTGTTGTCATTTGAAGCACAGATTAATTTGCCAACTGGAAGACCGATTTGTTTAGCATAAAAGGAAGCCAAAATATTTCCAAAGTTTCCTGTTGGTACTGTGAAGTTGACCTTTTCACCAGCCACAATCTCACCAGACTTGACCAACTGAGCGTAGGCATAAACATAATAAACAATCTGTGGTACCAAACGACCAATGTTCATAGAGTTAGCTGATGAAAATTGCAGTTTATTGGCAGCCAACTTTTCACGAAGAGCTACATCGTTGAACATGTGCTTCACATTGGTTTGCGCATCATCAAAGTTTCCATCGATAGCGATAACATGAGTATTGTCGCCAGTCTGAGTAGTCATTTGCAACTCTTGTACTTTGCTGACACCATCCTTTGGATAAAAAACGATAATCTCAGTACCAGGCACATCGGCAAACCCCGCCATAGCAGCTTTCCCAGTATCACCAGATGTCGCTGTCAAAATGACAATCTTGTTCTCTAAACCATGCTTTTTAGCGGCTGTCGTCATAAAGTATGGCAAGATAGACAAGGCCATATCCTTAAAGGCAATCGTTGAACCATGGAACAATTCCAAGTTGTATTGCCCATCCAGTTTCACCAATGGCGCAATAGCTGGAGTATCAAACTTGCTATCGTAGGCATTGTTGATACAGTAGTCCAACTCCTCAGCCGTAAAGTCATCTAAAAATGCTGATAAAACTAATTTAGCCACTTCTTGGTAAGAAGCATCTTTTAATGTGTCAAAGTCCAAATCCACCTTTGGATAAGTAAGTGGTGTAAACAGACCACCATCCGTTGCCAAACCTTGCAAAATAGCTTGGCTGGCAGTTACTGTATTGTTGGCATCACGCGTTGATTGATAAACTAATGTCATGAATCTCTATCCTTTATCTATAGTCTCTTCCATTATATCATGATTTTTCAGAAAATTCTCCCTTTATAAGAGAAATTATAGTCCCAATTCTTTCTTCAAAGGCTCTAAATAAACCATTTCTTGCTTATCTCTTTTCTCCAGTCCTTCCTCAGCTAGGATGAGTAAGTCTTTAGAAAACTCGAGAACCGCAGCTTCTTCTTCATCTGTGAGTTGTTTTTTAGAAAATTGTCGTCTTAAAAGCTTATAATCACGACCAGCTGTTGTAAAAAATGGAGCCGTTCGCAAGTAAGCTTCAAGCTTGTCTAAATGAACCAACAATCCCAAATGAAAGGCAGCAGAAGCAAAAGTCCTATCAAGCGGCTGAGCACACACACTACGAAACTCGATAGTCCCTCGAGTCGTTAAGTCTTGGTACTGGTAACTACGATGGGTTTGGAAATCCTCCTCCTGAGGATGAATCAACACCTCGTCCCCATTAAGGGTAAATGCTTGGATTTCAGGTGTAGCCAAATAGTCCCTAGCCTGAATCGGATAAAAATAATAGGTCTGCCCATCACGCTCCGCAGTAAAAATCGCAGAATGATTTAGATAGTCAAAAAAATCATCCTCATCTTTAAAGAGTCTAGTATTGACACCTACATTCTCTGGATAGATACCATGCATGGATTCTTCCCAAAAAATATCTCTCGAAATTTTGGTATTCCAATCTGCACCTGAAAACTCAGAGTTTGCAAACAAATAAGCTTTAGCAGCTTCAATTTGCGTAAAAGCATTGATAACACGCAGGTAGTTGGACCTTGAAACGTCTAGTTGAACCTGACTTCCACAGATAAAGGCACCATACTCAGGGAAATGATGTAAATCTGATTTAGTTACATTTCTACTCAAATTCAGATAATCCATCAACATCTGATAGCGGGGATAAGCCACTGGACAATTCTCATTTTTATCCCAGTTGGGATGAATGCCGCAGCCAACAATAGCATGGTTAGCTTCACCCAACTTATTCTGAATCGTAGCCATATAGAAGTTAAAGCGTTCTTCCACCTCTTGGATAGATTCGGCCTTTCCGAATGCAAACTCAATCGTCGTATAAGCAACCTCAAACAAGATCGTATCTTGGCTGACTGGATCAAGCAACTGAATTGGATTCCCAAAATCATCCACTTTTTCGATAGTAAAGCCCAGTACTGATGGTAAATACCGAAAGAGATCCTTAACAACTTCACCATCTGTAGCTTTACCCTCTAAATTTACAATAGGATATTCTAACTCAATCCCAATAAATAAATCTGGGTTCTCTTTTATATTCTTTAAGTAACGTTTCTTTAGTAATTCAACAGACCGAGACATTAATCACCAAACTCTTTCATAATCAAAATAAATTGTGAATAAGTAATATTATACCAAAAATACACTAAAAATGACTAGAATAAGAAGAAAAAGATGATTCATCAGTTATCTGTACTTAAAGAAAAATATCAAAATCTTCACTAAATCAAAAAACAAGGTCCGAAAACCTTGTCTTTCATACTATACCGGCGGCCGTCAAAAATTAGTTAAAATTAACAAAATAGAAAAACAAGAACTGTGATTTATCAGGGCTTTGTCACTTACTTAATAGTATTGAAATTTTAAAGGTTGACCAAATGGGTGACCAAAAAATTTTCTGTGTGATATAATTGTAACATTTTTCTAGTATAATGTTATCAAAGGAGGTTTGGAAAATGAAAAAATTACTTAGTCTATTACTTTTAGGAATTGCTACTATATTTCTAATATCTTGTTCCAAACAGAATAATCTTTATGGAAAATATTATGATATCTATGACGGTAAAGCTAAACTTGTTTTAGAGTTTAATGAAAATGGTGGGAGATTCTATGAGAATGAAACTCGTGCTATAACTAATATTAATACTAAAAATAAGACTTTTACATTTTCTGTTAATGGTCGTGACGTTGTTGTTGCCTACGATTTAAAAGAAAATGGCACTTTAAAGTATGATACAGGTAGTTATTTTACTTCAGGTAATGAAAATATTGCATACAAAAAGGATAGTGAAGCCTATAAAAAGGCATTGAAAAAATGACTTAGAGATTTTCTCTAGGTCATTTTCTTGTTATTAAAAGGAGTTTCGCATGTCGTTTGGCTTCTACTTCTGTCAGTTGTTTAGGATTCCAAGCATAGCTAATAGATTGTCCCTTGTCATACAATCCCCAGATTTTGAATTTTGGATAACATTGTTTTACCAAAGAGATGAATTGAGTATCTGCCAACTCCGGTAAGTCAATATCTGAAACAAAGTTTGATTGATTCATCAGATAATGGAATATTTCTAATGTACTAGGTTCAAATTCATTATAATCAGAGATGATATAATCTTTAACTTGGTCAAAGTAACCGATAATGTGTTTGTTTTTTCTGGTTAGATAATCTTCTACGATTTGTTTTGCAGATAGTCTATTGATATCTAATTCAAAATTTAAGAAGTCTGTCAAACGAGTTTTGAGAGCTTGACCAGAAACTTGTAATGCTGTTTCTACCTCTTGAAAAGCCATTTGCTGGTAAAAAATCTTAGTTAGAAGCACAATATCAGGCATTAAGAGAAAAGCTGAGTAAAAATTGGCTTCCCTTTCTTGTAAAGAATCATCATGAAAATCAGTGAATACTCGCCCACTGTGATGTAATAAGATGTGACCCAATTCATGACATTTTGTGAAATTTTGACGAGTAATAGAATCGCTATCTTGGTAGGAAATGGTTAAAACATCATCATTAATATTAAAACCTGCTATATCTATTCGGATATGATGAGGAATGACCAGTATATTTTTCTTGTTGACTTCATAATTGAAGTAATCCTGAAAAGTATAATAAAGAGGATGGACTTTATTTAATTTCATGAATGGATAAAGTGATTGCTTTACACGATTCCAAACATTAAAGTAAATTCTTTGCACGAAACATCAGTCTTTCTTTTCTTTATTCATAGCCTTAATGGCTTTTTCTCTCTCTAACAGAAATTCTCTCAAATCTTCTTCTAGTATTTTCTTCTCTTCATCAGATAAATTTTTAGATGTTTTCCGATACAGAACTTCAAAGGTTGATAAATCAATCTCATCTGAATTTTTGTAATCAGATTTTCCCATTAAATAATCAATGGATACATTATAAAAATTCGCTAATTTAGTAATAACTGATTGTGTTGGGTTAGCTTTTGCATTTTCCCATTTAGCATAGGCTTGTTGAGAAATTCCAAATTCTTTTGCCACATCGCTTTGCGTTAAATTAGCTTCTAAACGCAGAGCTTTTAAGCGTTCGGGAAACATTTTTGTACCTCTTTAAAAAATTTTTAATTTTTTTACAAAAAACTCTTGACAATACAACTTATAAGTTGTATTATATATCTACAACCTGAAGGTTGTGTGAATCTAGTTAATACTAAACCTAAAATTATAAAATAGATAAATTTAATAAAGTATGAAAAAGGTTGATATTAACAAAGAGATTTGAAATAGTCCTTTGAAAATTGAATAAAAAAGTGCGTCAGACAACCTCACTCAAGCTTAGCTGACCAACACACAATAATCATTTAGCAATTATTATTGTACAGGTTTTATCGCAAAAAGTCAAGGAGGTTGGAGTAGATGAACACAAAAATCCTTTGGAGTTATCTCACGCACTCGGCTTTTTGCCCCTCTTGACCGAATAACAAAGGGGAACTGCTGGCGCTAGTGGCGTCGGAAATGCTGACAAGTAAGATACGTTCTGCTGGGGTAAGCATAGGCGGTTAATCGTGGCTATAGTGAAGTGAGATGACTATGATAACAGAGATTAGTCAAGTACAGCTATAGGACGGTGATAACAACACTGAGTGTGCGACGATATGAGCACGCCCTAAACAGGTTTATTCCTGTTTAGAAGAGTAGAAAATTAAGGCAATATTAAATCTCAATATAATATAGTGTTGCCTACTCAAAATATCCATAAATACTTCCTTGCTGAAGGATGTGAGATTTTGCTTTGCTAAGTACTCTTTTCTTTGTTGAAAAAGGGCTGATGTTTAACTTTTCATCTAAAGCATAAATAGAAAAGCGATATTTATGAGACGTACCCTTTGGTGGCTTTGGCCCTGCATAACGGTGTATACCATAGGCTATTCCTTGTAGGGCACCGTTTAAGTCTGTTACAACTTTTCCAGAAGCAATAGCGGCGGGGATATTATCCATTGCAGGGATATTCCAAATGACCCAATGCGTGAAATTTTTGATAGGATGGCTCACATCCTCCAAGGTGATAATTAAACTCTTTGCCTGTAGGGAAAGATTGTCGATTATAAATTTGGGGGAAATATCTCTCCCGCGCCCTGTATTTTCCAGCGGAAATCTTTCTCCATCCTTCATTCCTATACATCTGAATTCAAGTTGTCTTATCCCCATTTTATGTTCCTTTCATGATTTTTATACCTTTTACAGTCAGGCAGTTTTTTATGAAATTACAAATCATATATAGTATGATTTTCTCCTTTACACTATTATCATACCATTTTCTACTCTTTTAAGCAGGAATCATCTGTTTAGACGAGTAGAAAACACTTAAACAAATACAAATGATTGACAATGTAAACTATATGGATTACAATAAATAATGAAAGGTGGTGGCGTTTATGGCAACTGTACCAACTCAAATTCGGATTGATGAAACTGTAAAAGCCCAAGCAACTTCATTATTTAATGACTTGGGGATGGATATGTCTAGTGCAGTCAATATTTTTCTTCGTCAATGTCTATTGCGTGGTGGGCTTCCTTTCACGGTTGAACTTCCCAATTATAGTCAAAAGACCTTAGAAGCTCTGGCAGAAGCTAAGCGTATTTCTCGTGATGAAACGGTTGCTTCTTATGACAATCTAGCAGATTTAAAGAAAGCTCTGGACGCTTAGATGTATCAAGTCAAGTTCACCTCTGCTTTTAAAAAGAGCTATAAACGGATTAAAAAGCGAGGTTTAGAGATGGCACTCTTAGATGAAGTGATTGAAAAACTCCGTCTAGGTCAGACACTCGAAGAAAAATACCGTGACCACGAACTCAAAGGAAACTTTGTTGGCTTTAGGGAATGCCACATCAAGCCAGATTGGCTCTTGATTTATCTGATTGAAGATGATATTTTGACCCTAACCTTAGCCGATACAGGCAGTCATGCGGATTTGTTTAAGATGTGAAGACAGTTCTTTGTGAGCTGTCTTTTTTGTTTTCTACTCCTTTAAGCTGATGAATGATTAGCCTATCAATGTCCTTTCAAATGGACATTTTAAAAAATTTCCATTCTAAAGGAAAGCGAGGTAAAAATATGAATGATTATGAACAAAGTTTTCGCCGTCTTTATGAGAACTTTGTTTTTTCTTTGAAAATCTATCCCGATAAACATTATCAAAAGGTCTTATGTTATCAAGTGCTAGAAAAAATGGATAAGTTATTTCACGACTACCAAAAACTAGGCTTGCCAACGGTTCAATTAGTCCAATGGAAAAACCACTATAAATTTAAAATTCAACAGTATTACATCATGAATGGAGGTACGACATGAATTATTTTGAACAACGATTCCAACAAATCTATGAGAAGTTCCTTTTCTCCCTTAAAATTTACCATACTAACCCTGCACACTGTGAAACGTGCTATCGAGACTGTCTGAATGAAATGGATAGTCTTTTTTTACGCCATGATACCCATGACCAATTTGCTAAAGAGCTTTTGAATTGTAAAAAGATTTTTCAATTTAAAGTCAAAAAAGCCTATTTTGGAATGTAAGGAGGATAGTATGACCAGAGTAAGAGCACCTGCAGATTAGAAAAGATGAGTTGATTTTTTGACCTAGATAAGTCATAAAACGGTCTAAACAAAATAGAAATTGAGGTAAACATAATGGAAATTACAAAAGTATTCGTTGACCAAAACCAAGTCTTAGGAAATGAGGTCTTTGTCTCAGGTATGGAAGAAGTCCGTGCCAATGATTATAACCCTGTCTCTTATCGTATCTTTGAAATTTCAAGTCGAAAAGAGCCTTCTGCCTTTCTCATTGTAGAAGGGTTTAAAATGTCAGATGTCCCTGAAGGGCGCCAAAAGGTTGTCTTCCCTCGTGGGATTGCTATTGAACGCCGTAACTTCCGCTTTGGAGGCAAACGCAAACATGAAAATGTTATTGTTGCGGAAGAAATGCGTACGGTAAAGTCTAAATAAGAAATAGAATAGGAGAAACACTATGACTGTAAAATTTGCTGCTGATGTGATTGAAACTTTTGATACTGCAAAAACACTTGGTACACTTAATTTTCTTGAAGCTCTTCCTAGCATGAAATGGGAAGATTACCTTGAAGAAGGAACAGGTGAAGAAAAACGTCGTGAAACAGATGAAGTGGACTATGTAGATGTGAAGCTCTACTCTTCTGCTGTAAACGGGGACATTACCGTAACGGTTCCACCTGAAGCCAGAGTGGCGCAAATGACCGCTGAAAAGAACTACAATGAGGAAGTAACGCTGGTAGCTCCTACGGCTCGCTTCTGGTCAAATGCAGAAAATATTAACAATCGCCGTATTATCACAAGCGGAGTCAAACTACGGGCCAAAGATGTGGTGTTAGTGGGGAAACCTGAACCTAAAAAGGAAGGATAATCGCCTATGAAGCTGTTCACCTATCGGGGAATTCGTGTTCAGAAGTTTCATGAGAAAATCAAACAGCTAACCTTTGCTCTCTTTCTTTTGCCCTTCCTCCTTGGAGGAGGCTTTTTAGTTTACCTACACCAAGACCAGCTTCAAAGCCAGTTTCAACGTGACCCGCTAACCTACGGGATTCTTTTTGGTGGCAGTGTATTAGGATTGTTACTATTAGACGGTTTAGTACAAGTTATTTGTTACCGAAAATTTCTTTTCTTTAGCCGTCTAGATAGTTTACGGATTCTTTCCCACTTTTTGCTCGATAATAACTTGTATAAGGTCAAGAAAATCAAGTCAAATCATCATACGAGGGAACGGATTCTATTGCCTAAAGTGTATTTGAAGCGCGACCGTTTTAGTATTACCGTTTCACTCCACCTTCAAGGCAGCCGATTCCAAGACCGTTTTATCACCCTTGAAAAGCCTCTTGAAATTATGTTTGACGGAGACTTTATGAATAAGCAATTTACCAAAGGCTACGTTTCCTACACCATTGCCATTGACCAGTTTTCAGGTCGCTTATCTATCTTTGATGTTAAGATGACCGAAAAAGGCATTTATCTGATGAAAGATGTCTATTGGGATTTCAATAAACACCCACACTTGCTGGTTGGTGGTGGAACCGGTGGCGGGAAAACAGTTCTTTTGATGATTTTGATTTGGGTCTTGGCACAAATTGGTTATGTGGAAATTCTTGACCCGAAGCGTTCTGACTTTGTCGGATTGAAACAGATTCCTGTCTTTAAAGGTCGGGTTTATTGGGATAAACAAGAAATGTTAGCTTGTTTAAAGCGTGCCGAGCAAGAAATGGACAAACGTTATGATTACATGACCAGTCACCCTGACTATCAAGCAGGGAAAAAGTATTATGCTTATGGTTTAAAGCCTCGCTTTATCGTCATTGATGAGTTGGCAGCCTTAGCCGCTAAATTAGAGCGAGATTATCAATCATCTGGAGACTTTATCGAATACCTAACAGAATTGATTTTAAAAGGTCGCCAATCTGGAGTCATCATGATTGTTGCTATGCAACGTCCTGACGGAGAATACCTCAAAACGTCTTTACGTGACCAATTTATGAAACGGATTTCTGTTGGGCACTTAGAAGATACCGGGAATAAAATGATGTTTGGGGACGCTAACGCGAATAAAGTCTTCAAAAAGATTGATGAAATTGACGGAGAGGAGATTTTCGGTCGTGGTTATATTGCAAACGGCGGGGAGGTGGCTAGAGAATTTTATTCACCTGTTGTTCCATTTGAGGAAGGATTTTCTTTCTTTGAGGAATACAAGAAACTACCCGTCTTAGATGACCCACTATTAGAGACAACAGATACCACACAAACCTCATCATCTGACTTGCCCATTGAACAAACAGAATCTTCCCTCCTTCCTTTAAATGACTTTGCCAAAGAATCAGATGTGCCCATTTCAACCTTACGAAACCTTGTGAAATATATAGAAGAACAGGACTATATGTTCAGAAGAGAGGACAACCGTATTCTGCTAGATGAAGCAGATATTGCTTTGTTGGAGGAAATTGTGATAGAGAAAGAACAGGCTGACTTGTCTTATAAGCAAGTTGTCCTTCAGCACTTTGAAACACCTTCTGAGCCAGCGTAGGCACGAAGGTCAAGGTCAGGGCAGCGCCCGTCCGACCTGCCCGACCGAGCTGACAAGCGGGCGTTTTGGGGTGTGCCTTAGGCACGCCCCAAAAGGGCTTAACCTCCCGATACTAATAGGGGGGTTAAAACTAACACAAGCCCTTAAAAGGCTGTTAGATTCCCTATTCTTCTCCGTTACCGGAATAAACACAAAAAGGAGGTTAAACAAGAGTGATAAGCAATACCGATTTAAAGCGTATCCGGCTTGAGTTAGGATTTACCCAACGCAAAATGGCAATGATGATGGGTTATAGTTACTACAACTACCGAAACATTGAACAGGGGCAACGAAATATGACCAAGGAATTTGAACAAACACTCTTTCACTTTCTGAATCGTAAATCAGAAACCAAGCTAGAAAGCACGGTAGACTGGTTAAAAATTCGGTTCAAAACGCTTGATTTTAAAGCTGTCATCACTTCTGTTCTAAAATTAAGACCAGCGGATTTTTTTCACGAAGAAAAAAGCCTATACAGCTATTCAGATATGGTAACCTATGGTTCGATTCGGGTGCTTTATTCCCATTCTGAAAAAAAGGCAGAAGCTGGAACGCTGATTGACTTAACAGGAGGGGGTTGCCGTGAGTTTGAATTATTATTGAAACAACAAGGACGGGATTGGTTTTCTTTTCTTCATGATGTCTTTCTCTTTGCGGAACAAGAACGAAAAGATAGACCTTTGGAAGACTTTTTAGGCTTTCCACGCTTTGATATTGCCCTTGATGAATTATATAAAAAGTCAGGAAATCTTGACTTATTTGATATTAAAAATCGGATTTTTGACAATAAAATCATCATGAAAAAACTAAAAACCTTTACTGCTATTGAGGGCTTGAAAAAAGTTGAAAATCGCTTTGTCAATCAAGGATTGACTTTAAACTTTGGTAGTCGTCAATCAAGCCTCATGATTCGCTTTTATCAAAAAGATTATGAACAAGCCCTCTTAAAAGATGTATCTGTTGACTATATCCATGAAGCCTATAATTACAAAAACCGCTATGAGATTGAACTACATGATACTAAGGCGTTTGATATGTTGAAAGAATGGTATACACTGGAAACAGACTTGACCAAAATAGGCGCTCGGATTTTAAACAACTATTTTGAAGTGAAAGATTGGAATGGCAACTATGATAGTGAATGGGATAACCTGCTTGGTACACAAGCGGGTTTTAAATTTGTCACACGTCCCCGTCAAATTAACTACGCAAGGACAAAACATTGGG
>CAUVRF010000028.1:0-18873 GCA_963554245.1 uncultured Streptococcus sp. | reverse complement strand
TTATTGGTCTCGCACCTTACGGAGCGAGACGGACTAATAGTCACATAATAAAAAGAAGACCAAGGATCTTCTTTTTTCATTTATTCAGATTTAGTAGTTGACCAGCTACTTTCAATCATCGGTAAGATTGTTTTTAAAGTTTCCCCATCCCCTTCAAGTGAAACATAGCGGATTTTACCATCATTTGATCGGAAGACCCAGGTAACGAGGTATTTCCCTGACTTAGCAATTACATTGACAACATAGGCTTCATAACCTCCAATGGTCGATTTGGAGCCCCAAACCTTACTGAAATCAGAGCTTTGTTCTTTGGAAGTTAAAATACTAGATGAGACAGCCACAACATCCAGTTTAGCATATTCTTCTTCGCTGATATTAAATTGCTCAGCCTTGAAGGTATTCAGCGTAACAATGTTGATATCTGTTCCATCACAATACTGTATATCATTTCCACCTTCTACTTCATGGAATCGAACCCATGATTTGGGTACCTTGACAAACCCATACTCATTCGAGCCGATGATTTGCGTCTCTTCATTTTTCGCTTCAGAAACAGTAGAACTAGAGCTACTCGTTTCCTGACTACTAGAAGAACTAACAACTGCAGACGAACTTTCTTCGGTTGTTGTTTGCGATTTATTAGAGCATGAAGCTAGAAAAACACTAGCAGTAACTACAGTACCTAAAATCAATAATTTTTTCATCCTACCACCTCTCCATCTGCATTATAAGAAAAATAAGAACTTCTGTCAAATTCTGACCTAATCTATTCTGTTAGTTTCCGATTTTTTAGCTCATATTTAAAGCAAAAACTCTTGAAAAATCTTCAAGAGTTTTGTTTCTATTCTTCATCCATGCTTAAGACGCTAAGGAAGGCTTCTTGTGGGACTTCTACTGATCCGATAGCTTTCATGCGTTTCTTACCAGCTTTTTGTTTTTCAAGCAGTTTACGCTTACGAGAAACGTCACCACCATAACATTTAGCAAGTACGTTCTTACGAAGGGCCTTGATATCAGTACGAGCCACGATTTTGTGCCCAATAGCTGCTTGAATTGGTACCTCAAACTGTTGACGAGGGATGATTTTCTTGAGCTTATCCACGATGAGTTTCCCACGTTCGTAGGCAAAATCCTTGTGAACGATAAAGCTGAGGGCGTCCACCTTGTCTCCATTGAGAAGGATATCCATTTTGACTAGCTTAGATGAGCGGTACTCTGACAATTCGTAGTCAAAGCTTGCATAACCACGCGTCGAAGACTTAAGCTTATCAAAGAAGTCAAAGACAATTTCAGCAAGTGGAATTTGATAGATAACATTCACACGATTGTCATCAATATAATCCATGGTCACAAAATCCCCACGTTTGCGCTGAGCCAGTTCCATCACCGCTCCGACAAACTCCTGCGGTACCATGATTTGCGCCTTAACATACGGTTCTTCAATGGTCGCAATCTTGGTTGGATCTGGAAACTCAGACGGGTTAGACACATCCATAGACTCCCCGTCGGTCAAGTTAACCTTGTAAATAACAGACGGAGCTGTCATAATGAGGTCAATGTTGAACTCGCGCTCTAAACGCTCTTGGATAACATCCATATGGAGAAGCCCAAGGAATCCACAACGGAAACCGAATCCAAGCGCCTGCGATGTTTCTGGTTCAAACTGAAGGCTGGCATCGTTGAGTTGCAATTTTTCAAGGGCTTCACGAAGGTCATTGTATTTATTAGACTCGATTGGATAAAGCCCTGCAAAGACCATAGGATTCATTTGCTTGTAGCCATGTAATGGCTCTTCCGCAGGATTGGTTGCCAAGGTAACTGTATCACCCACACGGGTATCTTGAACCGTCTTGATAGAAGCTGCAATGTAACCAACGTCACCAGTCGCAAGGAAATCGCGCCCTACTGCTTTCGGTGTGAAAATTCCCACCTCAGTCACATCAAAGGTCTTGCCATTGCTCATGAGTTGAATCTTATCGCCAGGTTTAACCACTCCGTCCATAACACGCACTTGGAGAATGACCCCGCGATAAGCATCATAAACTGAGTCGAAAATCAATGCTTTGAGTGGCGCTGCAACATCACCCGTTGGAGCTGGCACTTTTTCAACGATCTGCTCAAGAATTTCTTCAATACCAATACCAGCTTTGGCTGAAGCTAAGACTGCTTCACTGGCATCCAGTCCGATGACATCCTCAATCTCTGTACGCACACGCTCTGGATCAGCTGCTGGTAGGTCAATCTTGTTAATGACTGGCAGAATTTCCAAATCATTATCCAAGGCTAGATAAACGTTAGCAAGAGTTTGCGCCTCAATCCCTTGGGCCGCATCAACCACCAAAATCGCTCCTTCACAGGCTGCTAGCGAACGCGACACTTCATAGGTAAAGTCCACATGCCCTGGCGTGTCAATCAAGTGGAAAATATAGGTCTCGCCATCTTTCGCAGTGTAATTAAGCTCGATGGCATTCAACTTGATGGTAATCCCACGTTCCCGCTCAAGATCCATACTATCCAGAAGCTGGGCTTGCATTTCACGACTAGAAACGGTCTCCGTCTTTTCCAAAATGCGGTCTGCTAAGGTTGATTTCCCATGGTCAATATGGGCGATGATAGAGAAGTTCCGAATCTTCTCCTGTCGTTTTTTCAAATCTTCTAAGTTCATGATGCTCTTCCTTTCAGGGTATCTATTAATTATAAATTGTTTTTAACATTTTGACAAGACCATACCCTGCTAGGAGTACTAATCTTCGGCAATAAAGCCATCATTTTCGATAAAGTAGTGTTCGGTCATTCCTTGGTCTGTAAAGATGATTCCATGAAGGACACCACCATAGACAGCTCCTCCATCCATACCAATCTTGCCATCCTCTGTTATCCAAAGCTCAGCTGTACCTCGGTCTTGCTTGAGCAAACCATAAACCGGTGTATGCCCAAAGACAATGGTTTTTCCAGTATGATTTTCAGCTTCGTGGAATGGTTTTCTGAGCCAGACTTTCTTGTAATCTGTTGTTTCATGCCACTCATCCAAGGTCAAGTCAATACCCGCGTGAACAAAGATATACTTGTCTGTCTCTACTACAAATGGCATTTGACGAATAAATTCGACCAAGTCTGCTGCTTCAGCCGCAACCCGTTTGGCATCTTCTACGCCATCAACTGGTGCATCCAAGGGACGACCTAAAATAGAGTTAATAGTTGTATCTCCACCATTGCGACGATAATGGTCATAGCTTTCTTCTGGGTCATCGAGCCAAGTCAGAAACATATACTCGTGGTTTCCTGATAGACAGATAGCTCCTTGATTGTCGACCAAGTCTTTGACCATTTCTAGAACACGGCGACTGTCTTCACCACGGTCAATCAAATCCCCTAGAAAGAGCAACTGGGTGTGACCATCCCATGTTTTGAGCAGGTCTTCCAGCATACCTGCTTTTCCGTGAACATCTCCAATTACATAATAGTCTGTCATTTATTTCTCCCTCGTTTGCAATAATTCTCTGGCTTGAGTAAGGGCAGCTTCTGTTACATTTTCCCCAGCCAACATTTTAGCTACTTCCTCTACTCGTTCTTCAAGGGTAAGCAAACGAACTGTGGAAACAGTTGAATGCTCATCGCTAATCTTTTCAATAAAGAATTGATAATCCGCGATCGCAATTACTTGAGGTAAGTGAGATATTGCTAAGACTTGGCCATGCTGACCAATCTTATGAATCTTTTGAGCAATGGCCTGGGCTACACGACCTGAAACTCCCGTATCCACCTCATCAAAGACAATACTGGTCTTGCCTTCTTTACGAGAAAAGGCAGACTTGATAGCCAACATGAGACGGGATAATTCCCCACCGGACGCAACTTTGACCAAAGGCTTAAAGTCCTCACCTGGGTTGGTGGAAATATAAAACTCGACTGTTTCATTCCCCTCACGACTAAATTTGCCCTTGCTAAAGCGAACCTGGAACTGTGCCTTCTCCATATAGAGATCCTGAAGTTCTTGTTTAATCTCAGCCTCAAGCTGCTGGGCCAAATCATGACGAGCTGATGCAAGTTGCCCTGCCAAATCGACAAGATTAACTTCCAATTTCTTGAGCTCTGCTTCCATGTCTTCAGAAGAAAGGTTATTACCCGTCAAGAGATTGTACTCATCCGTAATCTTGGCAAAATAAAGCAAAACGTCGTCCACAGTTCCACCGTACTTGCGGGTAATAGTATTTATAAGGTCTAAGCGATTCTCAACCTGCATAAGGCGATTGCCATCAAAATCCAAGTCCTCAATAATATCTTCCAAACGCTTTGTAATATCTTCTAAAACATAGTAGGTTTCTGATAGAGAACTTGAAATTTCACGGTATTCAGGGTCATACTCTTCGACACTTTCCATGTCATTCATGGCTGAACGGACATTAGCAAGACTGGAGAATTCCTCATTGTCCAGCATACTGTAGGCATTGGTTAGGGTATCTGCAATATTTTTATGATTGAGGAGTTTATCTCGTTCTTGGTTGAGAGCCAAGTCTTCACCAGCCTGCAAGTTTGCAGCCTCAATCTCTGCCATTTGAAATTCCAACATTTCGATACGTGCCTTATGTTCCTGTTGGTTTTTCTTGACTTCCAAAACCTGCTTGCGCATTTTGCGATAGGCATCAAAGCTCGTCTGATAGGTCTCCTTCAAGTCCAAGAAAGCAGCATCACCAAACTCATCCAACATCTGGATGTGCAGTTGAGGACGCATTAACTCTTCTTGGTCATGCTGACCATGGATATCCACAAGGTGTTGCCCAATGGCACGCAAGACAGAAAGATTGACCATCTGACCATTCACGCGACTAACACTACGACCATTTTGCAAAATTTCCCGGCGGATGATAATCTCATCACCCAATTCTAAACCTTGCTCTTCAAAAAGTTCCTGTAAAAGGCGACTATTTTCAACCGAAAAAAGCCCCTCAATCTCTGCCTTTGGCGCACCATGACGAATAACGTCTGTCGTTGCACGAGCCCCCAACATGAGATTCATAGCATCGATAATGATAGACTTTCCAGCACCCGTTTCCCCGGTTAAAACAGTCATACCCTTTTCAAAATTGAGCGAAATCGCCTCAATAATGGCAAAGTTTTTTATCGAAATTTCAAGTAACATACTGACCTACCATTTTTTGACTTGTTCAACAATTTCCTCAGCTGCCTCTGCTGTTCTAGCTACAATTAAGATAGAATCA
Organism: uncultured Streptococcus sp.; assembly: GCA_963554245.1. Taxonomy (GTDB): domain Bacteria; phylum Bacillota; class Bacilli; order Lactobacillales; family Streptococcaceae; genus Streptococcus. The sequence goes on along the minus strand of CAUVRF010000028.1, from coordinate 13,654 downwards.
TCATCAGCTAGACAGCTAAAAATCTGTTCAGAAAATGCTTCAACCAACTGACTCTTCACAAAAATAGTATTTCCAGGAATGACAGCAAGGTTAATCATATTTCCCATTAACTCAGAACTCACAATATTGTCCTCAGCCAATTGCAAACTCTTGACGATTGATTTTGGCAACTCATAGATATAGGTGTTGTTCTTCAAAGGAATTTTAACAATCCCAAGCTCCTTGATGTCCCTTGAGACAGTGGCTTGAGTAGCAGAAATACCTGCTTCCTTCAAATGCTCAACAATTTCTTCCTGAGTCCCGATTTGATAATCCGTAACAAATCTTCTAATTTTTTCAAGTCTCTCTTTTTTATTCATCTTTAAATTCTCTATGTGCTCTCTCTACAACTTTTTCTATTTCAGGAGCAACTTGGTTACTTGCTCCATCTTCCTTTTTCAAATATGCCAAAAATTCGATGTTTCCATGTCCACCTTGGATTGGTGAATAGTCTAATCCAAACACTGAAAAACCTTGTTCAACTGCCATAGCAGTGACAGATTCAAGGACATGTTGATGAACCTTGGCATCGCGAATGATTCCATTCTTTCCAATCTGCTCACGACCTGCTTCAAACTGGGGCTTAACCAGAGCCACGACCTGACCTTGATCAGCCAAGACACGGTGCAAGGCAGGTAAAATCAGACTGAGGGAAATGAAACTCACATCAATACTGGCAAAGCTCGGTTCCTTTTCAAAATCAGTCTTTTCAGCATAGCGGAAATTGAACTGCTCCATGCTGACTACTCTTGGGTCTTGGCGTAATTTCCAAGCCAACTGATTGGTACCGACATCGACTGCAAAGACCAATTCAGCACCATTTTGCAACATGACATCGGTAAAACCTCCAGTAGAGGCACCGATATCAATCGTTGTAGCTCCTTCCACTGACAAATCAAAGACCTGCAAGGCCTTTTCTAATTTCAAGCCACCACGGCTGACATACTTGAGTTTCTCCCCCTTGAGTTTTAGCTCGGTGTCATCTGGAATTTTCTCTCCTGGCTTGTCAAACCGTTCTCCATTCAGGACTGCTACGACTAGGCCAGCCATTACACCACGCTTGGCCTGCTCTCTCGTTTCAAACAAGCCCTGTTTATAAGCTAGTACATCCACTCTTTCCTTAGCCATTGATTCTCAAACTTTCTACTACTTTCACAATCGGCTCTGTTTCAAAGCTGACTTGCTGGGCAATTTCTTCTAACTTGGCATTAGCTTGATCCAAGGTTTGGTTACAAAAAGCAATGGCCTCCTCCAAACCCAGCAAGGCTGGATAGGTTGATTTTTCAGCCTGCAAATCCTTTTGTGGAGTCTTGCCGATTTCCTCAAAACTAGCTGTCACATCCAGCACATCATCTCGAACTTGAAAGGCCAGCCCAATCAATTCACCCACAGTTTTCAATTTTGCTTGGATTTCTGGTTCCAATTCCGCAATGATAGCAGCTGCTTGGAAAGGATAAGCTAGTAATTTTCCAGTCTTATTGGCATGAATGGTCTGAAGTTCTTCCAAGGATAAATGCTGGTGTTCGCCTTCCATATCTAAAACCTGACCTGCAACCATTCCCAGACTTCCTGAAGCAAGGGATAGGTTGGCAATCAAGTCCACCTTGATCTGACTTGGCAAATCCGCCTGCGCTATTAAGGCATAGGGATCTAGGAACAAGGCATCTCCTGCCAATATTGCCATCGCTTCGCCAAATTTCTTATGATTGGTCAAGCGTCCACGACGATAATCGTCATCATCCATAGCAGGAAGGTCATCGTGAATCAAGCTCCCTGTATGAATCATTTCCAAGGCCGCGGCCACCTGCGCGTGAGCAGGTTTAATAGCGACCTGCAAGGCTTCCAGAACTTCTAACAAGAGAAAAGGCCGAATACGCTTGCCACCAGCATGAATGGAATAGAGAACGGACTCTCGCAAACTAGAGGCAAACTGCTGGTCTCCATAAAAATCTTCCAAAGCAGACTCGACAAGAGCTAATTTTTCTTGCTTCTTCATTCAAAATCACTTTCTGTCCCGTCTTCTTGCATGACCTTGACTAAGGTCTTTTCAGCCTTGTCCAACGTCGCTTGGAGCTCTTTTGACAAGACCATGCCCTTTTGAAAGGCAGCAATTGCATCTTCCAAAGCAATTTCACCATTTTCCAAACTTTGGACAATGGTCTCCAGTTCTGCTAGATTTTCCTCAAATTTCTTTTGTTTTGACATCTTTAACCTCTAATTCTACTTGACCATCTCGCATCAAAAGCGTCACTTGGTCTTTTTTCTTCAACTTCTCAACAGAATCGACTACTGAATCTTCTTTTTTGACAATAGCATAACCACGCGCCACGATTCGACTGGTATCCAACATCAGCAGGGCTTCTGAAAGTCTTTTCACCTCAGCAACCTTAGCATCATAAACAAGCGCCATTTGGCTACGTAGGAGCTTGTCCAACTGACCTAAACGGTCTTGATAACGCTGGATTTTGGTTATAGGTGATAATTGGACTAGTTGATGCGTCCTTGCTTGGACTAACTGTTTATTATCAGAAATCCGTGTTCGCAAACTTTGTTTTAATCGCAGTTGTAGTTGATCTAACCGTTGCAAATATCCATCGTACAAGCGCTCTGGCTGTCTAAAGATGACTGACTGACTGCATTTTTTCAGAGCTTCTTTTTTTCTTGACAGGACATTTCGGACTGCTGTTGCCATCCGTTTTTCTTGATTTTGCAAATGGGTCAAGAGATCCAACTTGGTTACAGGTGTTGCCAGTTCAGCAGCAGCTGTTGGCGTAGCAGCCCGTCTATCTGCCACAAAATCCGCCAAGGTCACATCTGTCTCATGCCCAACACTAGAGATGATGGGTAAACGGGATTCAGAAATAGCCCGTACCACAATTTCTTCGTTAAAGGCCCAGAGATCCTCGATGGAACCACCACCACGACCAATAATCAGCAAATCCAAATCGTCACGTTGATTGGCACGCGCAATATTTCGAGCAATTTCCTCCGCGGCTCCATCACCTTGCACCTTAGTCGGATAGAGGAGAATATCAACACCAGGAAAACGCCTGCTGACGGTCGTGATAATATCTCGAATAACGGCTCCACTGCGACTGGTTACTACACCAATTCGCTTAGAAAACTGGGGAAGAGGTTGCTTGAAGCGTTCTTGAAACAGGCCTTCTTCTGTCAGTTTCTTCTTGAGTTGTTCAAACTGAATCGCGAGCGCCCCAACCCCATCAGGCTCAGCCTTTTCAATGATGATAGAGTAGCTCCCACTGGGTTCATAGACCTGCACACGCCCAATCACATTAATCTTCATACCCTCTTCCAAGTCGAAACCTAATTTCTGATAGATCCCTGACCAGATGGTCGCTTGAATGACCGCATGGTCATCTTTTAAGGAGAAATATTGGTGAGTAGGTCGTTTACGAAAGTTGGAAACTTGACCAGTTAAATAGACCCGTTCCAAGTAAGGGTCTTTATCGAATTTCATTTTCAGATACTTGGTCAAAGTTGTTACCGATAAATACTTTTCCATCTCCACCTACTATTCATTTTCTTGCTTTTCCATGGGTATTATTATACCAAAAACATGCTTAAAAATCACCTTTTTCCTACTGAAACTAAAGGAAAAATAGAAAAAGGAGGCTAGACCTCCTCATCTGATTATTTACTGTTTCGCGCTTCTTCCAAAATCTTTGCAATCTTGGTCGTCAAAAGGTCAATAGCAACGGTATTACTGACCCCTTCAGGAATGACAATATCAGCATAACGCTTGGTCGGCTCAATAAACTGGTGGTACATAGGTTTTACCACACCTAGATATTGGTCAATCACGCTATCCAAGCTACGGCCACGCTCCTCCATATCACGCTTGATACGACGAATAATGCGCACATCATCATCTGTATCCACAAAAATCTTGATATCCATCAAATCGCGCAGACGCTTGTCCTCCAAGACCAGAATCCCCTCAACGATAAAGACATCCTGAGGCTCCTGACGATAGGTCTTGCTACTCCGCGTATGCTCTGTATAGTCATAAGTTGGAATGTCCACTGGGCGCCCTGCCAACAATTCCTTAATCTGCTCGATCATCAAGTCTGTATCAAAGGCAAATGGATGGTCATAGTTAGTTTTGACACGCTCTTCAAAAGTCAAGTGAGACTGATCCTTGTAGTATGAATCATGCTCAATCATGGAAATCTTTTCATAAGGGAAATGCGATAAAATGGCTCTCGAAACACTGGTCTTACCACCACCAGAACCACCTGTCACTCCGATAATGATTGGTCTATTTTGCATGCTATCCTCCGTTTTTTTATCCGTCGTCTATTCTATCATATTTTTTGCAAAATTTATAGTCTGATTTGGATAGCCTAGGGGAAACAAATCCTTCCCACACTCCAGTTAAACTAGCTAAAAACCTTTCTTGGCTTGTATAGATTGCCCCTTTTTTCTAGAATAGCTAGCAATGTATCTCCTTCAAAGGCAGCCAATTCCTGGTCTGTTTGGTCTAGCTCGATAAAACGACCAAAGCGCACTTCTGTAGCTTGTTCTGGAGTTAGGAAAACTTTGACAAGGTCCCCTGTACCAATCTCAAGAGGATGGAGAAAGTCCAGTTGACCAGCCTCCACTTTTGCAGCAATTTCGTCCAAGGTAAGAGCATCCTCAAGTTGCAAACCTGCTGCACTAGTCCGAGTCAAATGGGACATATGGGCCGCATAACCCAGCTTCTCTCCCAAGTCAACAGACAAGGTACGGATATAAGTCCCCTTACTACATTTCACACGAAATGTAAAACGTGCGAGGTGATCCTCATAAGAAATCGGACTCGTCCTCTCAAATTGATAAATAGTCACCTGACGTTCTGGACGCTCCACTTCCTGACCTGCACGCGCATACTCATAGAGCTTGCGACCATTAACCTTGACAGCCGAGTACATAGGTGGAATCTGAGTGATAGGCCCAGTCAGACTAGCAATCGCTTCATCGACAAGGGTTTCATCCAAGAGCGACAAAACAGGGGTCTCTGCGATCACTTCTCCACTGGCATCCTCAGTCGTCGTTGAATAACCTAGAGTGATTTCCCCCTCATAGACCTTGCCCTCGTCCTGCATAAATTCGACCATACGGGTTGCCTTGCCAACCGCGATTGGCAGAACTCCCACTACATCCGGATCCAAGGTCCCACCATGACCAATTTTCTTGGTTCCCAAAATCTTACGCAGCTTAAAAACCGCATCATGTGAGGTCATCCCCGCTTCTTTTTTTAAGTTGATAATACCGTTCATGTGTTGCTTTCTGATTTCATTCATGAAATATCTTCTTCAAGAATTGTAATGTAATTATCTTTTGTAACAAAAGATTTGCTGCTTTTCTTCTAGTGATGGATATACCTCGTTTATTTCCTTCTCCCGTTTTCATCAAAGTTTTTCTTCAATGCAATCTCTGTTGAAATCATCGCGCCAACTAAAGGGATTGTCTGAATCATCGTGATAATAAAGCCAACAGTACTCATTGTCTCCGTTCCCTTTTCAAAAACAATGGCCATGGCAATCACGGAGAGAGGTGCTGAAAGTAGTCCGCAAAGATACCATACTTTCCCAAGATATTGATTCGCAAACTTCCATGTTTCTTCATTCCTCATGGACCTTTTTGTTCGGTATCCGAATACATAATTGATTTCTTTCGGTGTTCTCCTGAAAAATAGCCAGCCAAATAAAAGCATAGTTAACGGAATAAGTAAAACTACGATTAGCATGAATATCCTAAATCCCATTTAAATTCCCTCCATTACTTTTACCTCTAAATGATAGATTCCGATCATATCAGCAATCTGCTTGTCTTTTTGATCGATTTGATCCACTAGTTGAGTACGTTCACGCTCAAAATCATCGCGCAATTGCTCAATTTGACTTTGTAGCATTTTTTTACACATGCGCTAGAACGTGCTATCCTATCAAATACATTTCTTACAAATCGCCCATTTGCATTTTTATTTTCAGGATTGTTACTATGTAATTCTAAATATTTTTTTAATGTTTCTTTTGCAGAATCATGCAAAATGTATTTATCATTTAATCTTTTTTCGTTTATAGCTTTAAGATTTCGTTTTTCGGAATCTGAAATATCCTTCTTGTCAATTTTTTTATTAGCTCTTTCAACTTGTTCTTTTAGATTTTTTTCTCTTACTTCTCTATCCTTTATATACTCGCTATTAGATTTTGCACCTTTACTTTTATTAAGTGATTCATTAGTTACTGCTAAATTTTCCTTTTTGTTTGCTAAATCTGCAGTATCTATATCAGCAATCTTTCTCCAAGAATTTTCAAAAATTTGTTTACGTGCTACAACGTGATCCAAATTTGCGTTTTCATTTAATTTTAAAGTTTTTCCAGTATATTCATCCTTTAAATTTCCAAATTTTTGCTTTTCTTTCATAGCATTATTTGCATCAGTATACCTTTTATCTTTCATTATTTTAGCACCCTCTTCTTTTGTATAACCATTAGGATGTTTATCGTTATACTGCTTAAGAAGCGTGTCACTTGTCATATCTAAACCAATTTGATTCGCAAATTGATCCCAGATTTCATCTAAAATAACATCTCCTAATTTATCTGGTGAACTAATCTCTTTACATTCTAGTTCTAATTTTTCGAGATTAGAAAACTCCATTGTAAATTGCTGTTCCAATAGTTCTTCTAATTCGTCATAGTTTATATTTTTAGACTCATCTACTTCTTCAGTACCCAATACTAATAATTCATTTTCCACTGCTTTCTCACTCCCCCTTCAGTGCTTCAAACTTCGCTTTCATGGTTGGATTTTTTCGCGTTAGTTTTTTAACCGAAACATCTTCCAATTTGTTATTAGCGAGGCGGAGTTGGTTTTCGGATGTGGTCAGGAATTTCTTAACCTCTTCCATGCGTTTGATGGCCTTATCAATTTCGTCGATGGCTTTACCAAAGTTAGTTGAAGCTGAATTGTAGTTCTTGGCAAAGGCTAGTTTAAAGGCATCCAAATCTTCTTCAAAATGTGTGATATCGATATTCTGCTCTCGAACCAAGGCTAATTCTTGTTTGTATTTGAGAGAATTAAGAGCCGCATTACGCAGGAGACCAATCAACTGGATGAAGAACTGAGGACGGACCACATACATCTTTTCATACTCGTGACTGACATCGACAATCCCTGTGTTAAAGTAGTCGTTATCTGCTTCTAACATGGTCACCAAAACGGCATACTCACAGTTCTTTTCATGACGGTCCTTGTCCAATTCCTTGTAAAAATCTGCATTCTTATGCTTTTTCTCTGTTCCGTCCGCTTCATTTTTCATCTCAAACATGATAGAAATGATTTCGACTCCATTTTCATCACACTCACGGAAGATAAAGTCACCCTTAGACCCACGTGCAGAGACTTTATTATCCTTCTCAAAGTAGGCATTTGGAAAGGCAAAACTGCGAACCTTATTGAACTCACTCTCTGCATACTGTTCCAGACTTTCACCGATTGCCTTGGTAGATTGTTGAGCTTTGAAATTCTTGTAAAATTCGACTTGTTCACTGGCCGCCTTGAGCTGGGCTTCGTAATTCTGCTTGAGGGAAGCTAGAGATAACTCATTTTCCTTTTCTTGCAAGAGGAGCTGATTTTTAACTTGATCGCGTTCTTTTTCTAGGTCAGAGAGGGTCTTTTGCAATTGATTTTCATGCTCTAAACGCAAGGTCGCCAATTGGTTTTCCAAGGCCTGTACTTCCTTGTCCTTAGCCAATAAGGCCTCATGGCTTGTCTGCTCAACTTCTTTCTTGGCTAGCTCTTTCTCTGTATCAAAATTTTGGATTTGACTCTGCAATTGCGCAATTTCTTGGTCCTTCTGAGCCAGTTTAGTCTGTTGTTCATTCATAGCCTTCTGCTCAACCAAGGCCAGCTCCTGCTTCATGCGATCGTGCAATTCCTTATCAAACTCAACCGTTCTCACTTGGGATAAAAGTTCGGCATACTGACTTTCATTTACTGTAAAGACTTCCCCACAGTTGGGGCATTTGATTTCGTTCATAACTTTCCTCTTTCTAGACTTCTGTAACCATTATATCATGCCTGAGGGAAAATCAAAAACAGCGAGTCGAAACCCACTGTTTATATCTGTTACTTTAAATTTTTTCCAAGGCTAAGCGCAAATCTTCAATCAAATCCTCTACATTTTCAAGACCGATCGACAAGCGGATTTGGTTTGGTGTTATACCTGCTGCTTCTAGATCTTTTTCTGACAACTGACCGTGAGTGGTTGTCGCAGGATGAACAACAAGAGATTTGGCATCTGCCACGTTTGCAAGGTCGGAGAAGATTTCCAGATTATCAATTACCTTGCGAGCTTCTACCTCTCCGCCTTTAACATGGAAGGTAAATATTGAACCAACACCTTTTGGTAAATATTTCTCAGCCAAGGCATGATATGGACTGTCAGCTAGTTTTGGATAATTTACCTTCTCTACCTTAGGATGATTGACAAGGAAATTAACAATTTTCTCTGCATTTTGCACGTGACGTTCCACACGAAGGGAGAGGGTTTCAAGCCCTTGGAGCAAGAGAAAGGCATTAAATGGTGACAAGGCAGCACCTGTATCACGAAGCAATTGTACACGAACAGCGATAATAAAGGCTGCTGCACCTACATCCCGAGTATAGCTCAAGTTATGGTAGCTCGGATCTTCCTCAACAAATTGAGGGAATTTCCCTGAAGCTGCCCAGTCAAAACGACCGCTATCGACAATCACTCCTCCAATAGTCGTACCATGTCCACCGATAAACTTAGTTGCTGAGTGAATGGCAATATCTACACCGTGAGAAAAGACGTTAATCAAATATGGTGTGGCAAAAGTATTGTCAGAAACGAGAGGAATCTGGTGTTTATGCGCAATCTCAGCCAATTTTTCTAAGTCAGGAATGTTAATCAAGGGATTCCCCAAGGTTTCAATCAAGACAAGCTTGGTATTGTCATTGATAGCTGCTTCCACTTCTTCCAAATTATCCACATCCACAAAGGTTGTTGTGATCCCATAACGAGGAAGAGTTTCTTTCAAAAGATTGAATGTCCCGCCGTAAATAGTTGACGCAGCCACCACATGGTCACCTGCGTGAGCAAGCGCCAAAATAGTGTAGGTTACAGCAGCCATACCTGATGCTGTCGCTAGTGCTCCAACACCACCTTCAAGAGCAGCGATTCTTTCCTCAAAGGCTGCTGTTGTAGGATTTGTGATACGGGTATAAATGTTCCCTGGTTTTCTCAAGGCAAACAAATCAGCACCTTCCTGCGTGTCATCAAAAACGAAGGATGTTGTTTGATAAATCGGTACTGCACGAGACTTGGTCGCTGGATCAACTACTTGCCCAGCATGTAATTGTAGGGTTTCAAATTTAAAATCACGAGTCATATGACGACCTCCAAATAGCTTCATTAGGGATATTGTATCATCTTGTGCCAGTCTTTTCCAATACTGATTTTCTATATTTTGATATAAGGAACAACTATGACTAGTCTTACACATCAAACAAAAAAGCACGATTCACTCGTGCTCATTTCTTTAATCGACATAAGTATCTTCATTTTTATTGAGAAAGGCGTATGGCAAGCCCATCAAGAGACCTCCTCCGATAAAGTTTCCGACAAAGGTTACACCCCAGTGACGAAGAATATTAGGTATGTCAAAGTTAGCAATAGAATCTGCAGCAACACTAAACTTAACAATCGCAAAAGAAGCAAAGTTCGCAGCAATGTGTTCGTTTGTTAAGAATACAAACATGGAAATTGCTGATAAGACAAGCCAAAGTTTGGCGCCACCGTCTTTCACCAAAACAAATGAAAGAATGGCAATGTTTACAAAGATATTGGCTAAAATACCTTCAAGTAAGACTAACTCATTGGAACGACCTAACTTCATCTCTACAACTCCTGAAATGAAGCTATCATGTGTCAGATTTGCATAGGCTGCTGAGTGGGCAAAGCCCCAAGCAAAAACAAATGGGAAGAGGAAACGTCCACTGCCTGGTGCGATCTTATTAATCAAGTCAGCCCCAACTGCACCCGCAGCCGTACTAAATGTTAAAAAGGCACCTGCAAACATGGAGCGAATCGCATACTTAAACTTACTTTGGCTATAAAGACTTTCTTTCTTCTTGCAAGCAAATTCAATCTTTGAAATAAATTCTGAAGAGACCATAAAAAAAACTCCTAAACTTTTATTTGTGATAATTATAACATAATTCTTGTTTTCTCGAAAGCGTTTTCTGTAAAATTCTAAAATATTTATCTTAAAAATCTTTATCCTAAGCCTTATTATCTTTTTTCATAAGAACTATTTTGATCCTATTTGTTAACATAAAAACCAGTGAAATAGCACTTCACTGGTTCATTCATTCTTAATAACGTTGTCTATACGGTTGATTAAAGGCCTTCAAAATATCCTCAGAAGTCTCAGAATAAGCTTTTGATTCTTTAAAGATTCCTTTGACGATTATACGCTCAGTCGCATTATAATCAACACAGGTAACCAAAGTAATCTCCTTTACGCCGTCACGATCTTCGATTTCATCTACACGGTCAGGTGTAACACGTTTAACTTCTGTAATCTCATAAGTATAAACTTTATCCTTATCGGTCAGGTAAATTTTCATACCTGCTTTGGCATTGACCAAAGGCGAGAAGAGCATTTGACTGGCATTTTCAGCAGTAAAGATATGGTGACTGGCTAGAGAATAGTTGCCCTCTCCCATTTTTTGGTCTGGTTTCATGGTTCCTGCTCCGTAGAACAAGTTTACATTATCCAACCCTTTGAAAATCGGCAGGTTAATCTCCACTTCGGGAATAGCAATTCCTCCAATAACAGGAAGCTTCTGAGCGTCCCACTGAGCGGCTAGAACTGCTTCAGATGAAATAGATTTAACCGAATCAAAATCAAAATTTCCTTCTGTTTTGAGATTTTCATCTATATTTTCTTTAGTAACCTGATTGACTTGGTATTTATTGGTGTTCCACACCATAAAGAGATCTCGAATCTTTGAATTAAAAATCAAAGCTAAGGATAAAAGAATTAAGAAAACCGCTAAAATATTGAGAAATAGATTCCTACGCTTATTCTTCTTACTTTTCGTTTTTTTATGAGACATTATGCTTTACCTTCTGTTTCGTTTTCAGTCCCAACTTCTTCTTTTTCTACCGCATCAACCGTTGTAAAGGTCACAATCTTGGCATCCTGGTCTAGACGCATCACCTTAACTCCCATAGTTGAGCGTCCTGTTTGTGAAATATTGGCAACGTTTGTTCGAATCATGACACCTGTATCCGTGATAATCATCAGGTCTTCATCTCCTTTAACAGTGAGGAGACCTGCAAGAGGGCCATTCTTCTCAGCAACATTGGCTGTCTTCATCCCTTTACCACCACGACCTTTTGTTGGATATTCAGTTGCAAGAGTACGTTTACCATAACCTTTTTCAGTGATGATAAGGACCTCGTCCTGGTCAGTGATGACACTAGCACCAACTACAGTGTCTCCATCACGGAGGTTAACACCTCGGACACCTGTCGCGATACGGCTCATACCACGAACGGCTGATTGATTAAAGCGAACGGCATAACCAAACTTAGTACCAATGATGATATCTGTATCTTCTTCTGTCAGCAAGACATTAATCAGTTCATCTTCATCCTTGAGATTCAAAGCTTTAAGTCCATTTTGACGGATATTAGCAAATTCTTTAACACTGGTTCGTTTCACGATACCGTGACGGGTTGTGAAGAAGAGATAGGCGTCATCACTACGTTCAGATTTAACATTAATGATGGTTTGTATGCTCTCCCCTTCATCCAGCTTCAAAAGATTGACAACCGGCAATCCCTTGGCCGTGCGACCGTATTCAGGAATTTCATAACCTTTTAGTCGGTATACGCGACCTTTATTGGTAAAGAAGAGCAAGTGATCATGGGTGCTGGTTGAAACCAACTCACGCACAAAGTCATCATCCTTAACTCCTGTACCTTGGACTCCACGACCACCACGTTTTTGAGCAGTAAATTCACCTTGGTCCAAACGTTTAATATAACCCTTATTAGAAAGGGTTATCAAGACATCCGACTCCTCAATCAAGTCTTCATCTTCAAGAGTTAAGACTTCTCCAATCATCAACTCGGTACGACGCTTGTCACCAAATTTACGTTTTACTTCATCTAATTCATCTTTTATGATTTGCGCTACGCGTTCTGGTTTAGCAAGAATATCGGTTAGGTCTGCAATCAAGGCAATTAATTCGTCATACTCTGACTGAATCTTATCACGTTCCAATCCTGTCAAACGACGAAGACGCATATCAAGGATAGCCTGACTTTGACGTTCAGAAAGCTTAAACTTGCTCATCAACTCAGCTTGCGCTTCCGCATCTGTTTCACTGGCACGAATGATACGAATCACTTCATCGATATGGTCAAGTGCAATTAAAAGACCTTCTAAGATGTGCGCACGCACTTCTGCCTTTTCCTTGTCAAAACGGGTACGACGAACAACCACTTCTTTTTGGTGTTCAATATAAGCATCCAAAATTTGGCGAAGAGACAAAATCTTTGGTACACCATTTTGAATAGCAAGCATATTGAAACCAAAGTTAGTTTGCATCTGCGTCATCTTAAAGAGGTTATTGAGGATAACATTTGCAGAAGCATCACGCTTCACTTCGATAATGAAACGAACCCCTTCACGGTTGGACTCATCACGTACAGCTGTAATGCCCTCAATTCGTTTTTCCTGAACCAAGCGAACAATATGCTCATGTACCTTGGTTTTATTAACCATATAAGGGAATTCCGTTACAACAATACGCTCACGACCCGTCTTAGTAGTTTCAATCTCTGTACGAGAACGAAGGACAATGGAACCTTTACCGGTCTCATAAGCTTTGTGGATCCCTGATTTCCCCATGACAAGAGCACCAGTTGGAAAATCTGGACCAGGCAAGACTTCCATCAAGTCCTTAGTCGTCACTTCAGGATTGTCCATAACCAACTTCACCGCATCAATGGTTTCACCTAGGTTGTGGGGTGGGATATTAGTTGCCATCCCAACAGCGATACCCGTTGCCCCATTGACCAAAAGGTTTGGAAAACGAGCTGGCAAAACCAAGGGTTCACGTTCGTTAGCATCGTAGTTGTCTACGAAATCAACTGTGTTTTTATTGATGTCACGAAGCATTTCAAGAGCAATCTTGCTCATACGAGCCTCAGTGTAACGCTGTGCGGCGGCACCATCCCCGTCCATGGAACCAAAGTTTCCATGTCCATCGACAAGCATGTAACGGTAGCTCCACCACTGAGCCATACGAACCATGGCTTCGTAAATTGAGGAATCCCCGTGTGGGTGGTATTTACCCATAACATCCCCTGTAATACGGGCTGATTTTTTATGAGGTTTGTCTGGTGTAACACCTAGTTCATTCATTCCGTAAAGAATACGGCGGTGAACAGGTTTTAAACCATCTCGAACATCAGGAAGAGCCCGCGCAACGATAACACTCATAGCGTAATCGATAAAGCTGGTCTTCATCTCCTTTGTCAGATTGACATTCACTAAATTTCTAT
>CAUVRF010000027.1:0-19623 GCA_963554245.1 uncultured Streptococcus sp. | reverse complement strand
TTATTGGTCTCGCACCTTACGGAGCGAGACGGACTAATAGTCACATAACAAAAAAACCCACCCAATGGGCAGGTTTCATCTGTATTGTTCAGCTAGATTAAGCTTTACCTTCTGAACCGAATACGTCGATACGTTCTTCAACAGCTTCTGTAATTGCTTCGAAACCTGGTTTCAAGAATTTACGTGGGTCGAAGAGTTTTTTCTTGTCGTATTCTGCTTCGTTTGCTTCGTAGTCACGAGCAAATTTACGAGTTGCGTTAGCGAATGCGATTTGGCATTCAGTGTTAACGTTAACTTTCGCAACACCAAGTTTGATAGCTGCTTGGATTTGGTCATCAGGAATACCTGAACCACCGTGCAATACGATTGGGAAGCCTGGAAGAGCTTCTGTCAATTTCTTCAAGTGGTCAAGGTCAAGACCTTCCCAGTTTGCTGGGTAAGGACCGTGGATGTTACCGATACCAGCTGCCAAGAAGTCGATACCAGTTTCAACCATTGCTTTAGCGTCTTCGATTGGAGCCAATTCACCTTTACCGATGATTCCGTCTTCTTCACCACCGATAGTACCAACTTCAGCTTCTACTGAGATACCTTTAGCGTGTGCTTTTTCAACAACTTCTTTAGCCAATTTAAGGTTTTCTTCAACTGGAAGGTGTGAACCGTCAAACATGATTGAAGTGTAACCAACTTCGATACACTCAAGTGCATCTTCGTAGTGACCGTGGTCAAGGTGGATAGCTACTGGTACAGTGATACCCATTGATTCAACAAGGTTAGCGATCAAGTTGCGAGCAACTTTGTAACCACCCATGTATTTAGCAGCACCCATTGAAGTTTGGATCAAAACTGGAGCTTTTTTAGCTTCTGCTGCACGCAAGATAGCTTGAGTCCACTCAAGGTTGTTTGTGTTAAATCCACCAACTGCATAACCGTTGTCACGAGCTGCTTGGACAAATTTTTCTGCTGAAACGATTGCCATTTTATCAGGCCTCCTGTATATTTTTATGGGTCATCCCATTTACATTGTTCATTTTATCACTTTTTGATAAAAAAAGCTAGTTTTTCCCATACTTTAGATTGAATTTCTTCCAATCCAATCAATGTAACCCCTTTCTTCTCCTTAGTCCTGAGTGACTTTGGGATAACGTATGAAGAAGGTCAATCGAGCATCCTGCATCTCAAAATGATAAGGTAATTTCTCGTGTTCTAATAAACTTTTGACCACAAAGAGTCCCATCCCCGAACCCTTGGCCTTACGACTAGCATTTTCAGAAAAAGACTGGGCCAGTTTTTCTTGTTCTTCAGGACTACAGCTATTCTCGATAAAGAGTTCTCCTTCTCTCTCGCCGATATGAACCAAACCACCTGGAGTGGAGTGCTTGATAGCATTGCTGATGAGATTCGATAATATCAGTTTCATGACAGATGGGTTTATGTAAGCCTGCTGATGGGTTAGGCTAATGTCTACCTGAAGTTCTTTCTCCTTGGCGAGTAAAGCATAATCCTTGACCAGACTTTGCGTCATCTGAAGGAGGTCAACCTCTTCTTTCTCGTCTCGCAATTCCTGAACAGAAGAAAGAGACAATATCTGGAGAACGTGGTGACTGAGGTCGTCTACAATTCCCAAGGCAACTCCCAGATAGTGGTCTCTATCCTTATAACGACCGACATTTTCTTTCATATTTTCAATCAGAATTTTCAAGCTAGCCAGAGGTGTTTTCAATTCATGAGAAGCCCCTCGTAGGAACTCAACCTTCATCTTCTCCAGCTGAAGAATAGCTTCATTCTTGTCATGCAAGTCCGCAATGACAGTCAAGAGATGCTGGTAAAGGCTATTGATTTGTTCCTTGAGATCACCTATCTCATCCTTAGAATCCACGCGCAATCGCACTTGAGCATCCAAATCCATCATCCGACGGGTCACCCGTTTGATTTCCAAAATCGGTGCAACAATGGTCCGAGCATAGATGTAGGCCACCAAGAGGGAAATCAGAAAGGATGCTAGCAAGGTATAAGGAAGAAATTGGAGACTGATCTGCTCTGCTTCCTTTTGCAAATCCATGGACGCTAAAAACTGTAGAGTCATAGTCCCTCCGTCTTGCGTTTTCACCTCACGCTCCTCGATAAAGAGAGAAGTGGTCTGACGGTCCGTATCCAGAGGAAGATTGTCCTGGACTTCTAACTTGTCCTCGGTCATCTCTCCCTTGACAGCTCCTTTGATATCACTGCTCTGGGAATACAAGTCCAACACTTGCTCGATGTTTTGCCTATCTTTTCCGTCTAGGGATTGGGCAATAGCAGTCGCTTTTTGGCCAATGGTTTCCTGACGATGGCTCAGATAAGTAGAGGGAAAGAGAAAATAAATGGCTAAATGAAGACAAATAACCAGAACACTAAAAATCGAGAAGGTATAGATAAAAATCTTTGTAAATAAACCTGTTCGTTTCATTTTCGCTCCAATTTATAACCAACATTGCGCACAGTGAGGATACAATCCAAGTCTAGCTTTTTCCGCAGTTCCTTGATATAGACATCAATAACACGGTCAAAGGGGACCTCATCTGTCGCCTTCCAGACAGCATCGATAATCTGAGAACGAGTCAAGGCCCGACCTTCATTTTTCACCAGATAGTCCAGAATTTCCAACTCTTTGGCATTGATAGCCACTTCTTCTCCTGATAGGGTTGCACTATAACTCTCAAAGTCCACCTTGGTATCCTTATAGGAAAAGGTTCGTCCCGTATCGTAGTAGCGCTTGAAAATTGCATCTACCCTCACTTTTAGAAGGGAGAGAGAGAAGGGCTTTTCCAGATAACCATCTGCTAGAGAAGCAAAAGCACTCATCTTGTATTCCTCATCCTGAAAGGCGGTCAGCATCAAGACAGGAACCTGACTGGTTTTACGAATCTCAGCTAGGACTTCGAGGCCATTAAGCTTGGGCATCTGGATATCCAGCAGTACTAGAGCAACTTCATAGCTGGAAAATTTTTCCAGAGCTTCCTGACCGTCTGCTGCTTCAATGGTTTCATAACCACAATCCGTCAGATAGTCACTAATCCCCTCACGGATCATCTCTTCATCTTCTACAATTAAAATTTTCATAGAAAAGTGTTTCTCATTCCTTTAAATTTCTTGTAAATTATCTCAGTTTCATCTTGAAAGAAAGAGGTATTATCAAGAGAAAATAGATAAAAATGCTACCTATATTATACCCCATTTAGGGGAGAATAGGTAGCAAGTTTTTTATTCGCTATCGAGCAAGAGCTCTTTTGGTTGTTTTCTGAGGAGATTGCTTGAGGCAAGCGCCATAACGAGAACCACTAGAACCAAGGCTAGGACAAAGACGATGATAAAGTCTGATGTCTGAATAGAAATATCTAGGCTCGACAAGGTCTTGCTAAAGCCATCTACTTCTGCACCACCACCAAGGTTAGAGGCTTGAGCAGCCTTGCTGGCTTGCTTGGCAACACCTGAAGTGACATTGGCAAGAACAGTATTTCCGATTGCACGGGCTGTGTAGTTGGCTAGGAAGTAAGCAGAAACGAGAGCAGGGATGGCGATTAAGATAGATTCGGTGATGAATTGCCCCAAGATACTTGCCTGCTTGAGACCGATAGAGAGGAGAATTCCCACTTCCTTGCGACGGGCGTTGATCCAAAGACTGAGCAAGAGTGCAAGGAGAAGAACTGAGAAGCTCAAGCTACCCCAGAAGAGGAGGTTGGCCATCTTGTACATACCAGAGATGGATTGCTCAAGAGCTGGGTAGTTAGAGGAGCTCTTAACGAGTGTATAGCTCTTCCAGTTGATACCACTGATACCATTCAACTCTTTCATGACATCATCCAAGTTCTTGTCCGCTGTTACAAAGAAGGTTGCGTCCCCATAAATAGCTGTGTCTTCTGTGTATCCATAAAGTTTTGCAGCAGTGTGAATGTCTGTGATAGCTGTGTTTTCATAGAGTTCTTGTGAGTAGGTTACTGCTGACTTATTGTGGCCATCAAAGAGGCCCTTGATTGTCACTTCAACTGTTTCCTTGGCACCTTTTTCATTGTCTGCATCATAGACATTAGAGTCTAGTTTGACCTTATCTCCAACTTTCCAGCCGTGTTTAGCTGCCAAGTCCTTGTGCATGAGGATCTTGTCTTTGTCGTCGTTGGTTAGGTGCTCACCTTCGACTAGTTTATATGAGCCAGAGACAAACTTATCTTCTTTAGAGGAGTCATTGACACCTGTAATCATCAAACTACTTCCAAACCGTTTTGCTCGGTCAGCAGTGAGATTTTTCTTGGTTTCTGGAGTTTCGATGAGGTCGTATCCAGTCAAATCTCCGATAGCGTTGATGCGTTTAACATAAGACTCAATGGCCTTGTTTTCGGTGATTTTTTTGATATCTTCACCTTTAATATTCCCAGCACCACGAGGCGTTCCTTGATTGACGCGACGATTGATTTGCATGGAGAAGCTGTTGGTGATATTTTTAAAGGTCTCCTGAGAAGCCTTGGCAGTAGCTCCCTTGATCGACAAGCCGACCAGACTCAAGCTCGCCATGAGGAGAATAATCAGGAAGATAACAATCGATTTGAAAAACTTCCTTGTAACATAGGCAAATGCGTTGTGTAACATAGGTTCCCTTTCTAGATTTGATTCGTTTTTATCATTCTATCAAAACAAGCTCATCTTATTTTGTAGTATTGCGAGTTTCAGTCAGTTTCTTATCCTTCAATTCAAGTGTAATATCTGACGCTTGTGCCACTTCTTTACTGTGGGTGACGACGATCACACATTTACCTGTTTTCTCGGCAAGTGATTTGAGCAGTTCGATAATATCTCCAGCAGTTTTAGGGTCCAGATTTCCTGTTGGCTCATCAGCTAGAATAACTGGAGCTTCTGAGACTAAACTGCGAGCGATGGCTACACGTTGCTGTTGACCACCTGATAACTGGAGAACGTTCCGCTTGATCTGACTTTCATCCAAACCAAGCTCAAGAAGAGTATCCTTGCTGGCCTTTTTGTTGACCAAGCGGATATTTTCCAGCGGAGAAAGATAATCTATCAAGTTATAATTTTGAAAGACCAGGGAAATATGGTGCATGCGATGGTAAGAATATCCCTTATTCCGAATGTCCTCTCCTTGGAAAAGGATAGAACCTTCAACAGGACTATCTAGACCAGCAAGCAGGGACAAGAGAGTGGATTTTCCTGCTCCTGACTCACCAATGATACTATAAAATTTTCCGGGTTCAAAATTATACTTGATCTGATATAAAACTGCTTCAGCAGTGTTCTTATAACGGTAGGTAACATCTTGCAATTGTAATAAAGTCATGATTTCTCCTTCTTAACTAATAGATGATAAAATTTCTTTCGGCGATTTTCTAAATAGAAATACGAAACAAAGAGCTACGGACAAGCAACCAATCAGTAGCAGAAAGACATAGGATTCTGCAAAGGATAGGAGACTGGTTGATAGACTGCTTGCTTTGGCCAGCGTGTCCTGTAAGCTTGCCTGATCTCCACTGGCTAGGACAGTTTGGAGCAGATAAGATGTAATGGCCTTCCCAGCAATAAAGGATGGAAGCAAAGCTCCAAGAGATACCAACACCACCTCTAAACAGAACTGTAGGAAGATTGAGCTCTTGCCTTTTCCAAGTGCCAGTAAAATCCCTACTTCGTAGACCCTTTCTCTCAACCAGAGAGACAAGACCAAAATTAAGGCTCCAGCTCCAGCTATCAACATCCCATAAAGGAAGATAGTTAGGAAGGTTTGGAAGGTTGCAACTGAGTCTTTGATCTGTTCAAAGGCCTTGTTTTCCTTTTCGACTTGATAGCCTTGATTTTCCAAGGCCAAGTTTTCCACCTGCTTCATGAGTCCGTCCATTTCCTTAGGATTTTCTACATAGAAGCGCGCTGCACTAACTTGAGGTTCACTATTTCCCAAAAGGGTTTGGCTACTTTCATAGTCTGTAAAGACTTGGTTTTCACTGAAGTCAGAAGACAAGCCTGTAAATTTCTCTTGTTTTTTACCAGAAAAAATGCCAACAATTTCAAACTCAACTGTTTGTCCTTTTCCAGATTCTGACTGTCCAGCATCCAAGCGAATCTTGTCATGAAGCGAAAGACCGTTCTTCTTAGCCAACTCTTCGTGGATCAGGATTTTCTTGGAATCCCCTTTTTGAAGGTGTCGGCCTTCTTTTAGGTTGAAAGCCGAACTAGTAAAGGTAACATCCTTGGATGAATCCTCAAGAGCCGTTAAGCTAACTAAATTCTTGTCCGCAGCTGACACATCATCACGTTCGACGCTCTGCTCACCACTCACTGCTTCCTTGTCTTTTAGTTTTGCGACCGTCTCGAGTTCAGGAGAGACATTCTCCAGTCCCTTAATCTTGCTAACTGATGCTAGGTCTGACAACTTGAAGGTCTGTCCATTTTCTATCTTTTTGATAGAAAATGAGGTATTGAGAGATTTGTAAAGATTTGTTTCTACTGTTTTGTTGGACTTCATCAGCGTCAAACAGGCTGAAATTCCTGCTAAAAGAACAAATAAAATCAGAAATAAAATAAAACTTCTCAGTCGTTTTCTGCTGACATAAGCCCAAGCTCTTTGGATTGGATTCATTTGTCACCTCCATATTTGTAAGACTATTATAAAATCCAAATATGAAATGTTTATGAAATCGAAAATTTTTTTGATTTATTTTTTGAAAAAAAGCTGGTATTTCTACCAGCTCCATTTTTATAACTGTATCCACTCAAAGCAAAGAAAATGCAGAAACTAAACCAGAGAGGATGTTGGCTGTGGCATGCATTAGCCAACTTGGTAAAATTGATCCTCCTGCTATCTTTTCATTAACAAAACCAAGATAAGCTGCTATTGCTCCAGTAAAAAATACAATGAAAAAAGTGACTTCCAAACTCACTACTGAAGCAAACAATACTCCATGAAGCAATCCAAAAGCGAAGGCCTGTATGGTATTTGCAAAGACAAACGGCATGTGATTTGCCATTCGTTTCAGTAGAAAACCTCTAAATAATAGTTCCTCTGGTAAAGATGTTTGCAAAATACTGTAAATTAGAATACTTGGTAAAGCCTTATATTCCATAGCAGAAAAAGCCGAAGTAGCTGTTTCTAGACTACGCGTAAGAGGAAAGATAAGGATAGAAAAAATAGTAAATAAGGAAAATCCCCCCACCATCCATAAAATCAGATGCAAAGTTTTTACTCTTTTGATAGCTTTTAGTCCGATCCATTCCATAAATGGAACTTTCCCCCTCATAGTCATAAACCACCAGATAGAAGGTAGTAAAATAATAAAGAGAATTTGAATAAAGGCGCTCATTATTCGTTGAAGTTCATTAACCATCGTAATCCTCCTGTACACTTTTGAAATACTCATTTCAAATACCAAATGACTATCTACTCCTCCTTTCCTACCTTATATATCCGTTTTAACCAAGCCTATTAGTATCCATTACTCGATGATCTTTCATATAAGACTTTTTGCAGTTACTTTCTATCTATATTATAGCACTATTTAAAAAAAGAAAAAAACAAGAAAGGTAGACCTCTCTTGTTGAATAATCACTATGCGTGCTAACAAAAAAAGAGCCAGCCAAAGCTAACTCTTATCCTATGCGGAGAGAGGGACTTGAACCCTCACGACCTAAAGCGGTCACAGGATCCTTAGTCCTGCGCGTCTGCCAATTCCGCCATCCCCGCGTCGATTACTTTACTAGTATATCAACTTTCAAAATCTTTGTCAACACTTTTTTCAGATTTTTTTCATTTTTCCAACAGGCTTATAGTTCAATTTCAGCAAGGTTTTCATCCAGTAATTTTGCTCCCAATGTGTTCTTAAAATGCCCAAGAGCAAACTGATGATTTTCTGGCCAAATAGAAGCAACCGCAGGCTTGACAATCTCGATTTGATAACCTAAATTATAGGCATCAATAGCCGTATGAAGGACGCAAATGTCAGTCAATACACCGGTCAAAATGACCGTATCTACCCGACGTTCCCGCAAACGGATATCTAAGTCCGTTCCTGAAAATGCTGAATAGTGACGTTTGTCCATCCAAAAGACGCGACTATCCGCCTCATGCTCAGCATAAAAGTCAGCTAGGGGGCCATAAAGGTTACGACCGCTAGTTCCGATGATGTTGTGTGGTGGAAAGAGCTTGCTTTCTGGGTGGAATGTATCCTTCTCTTCATGAGCATCAATTGTGAAAAAGACATAGTCTCCACGATCAAAAGCTAATCTGGTTACTCGATTAATTGCCTCTGATATGGCTTGGGCAGGTGCCCCTGCAGTCAGCTTTCCATGGTCTGCTACGAAATCCTCTGTATAGTCAATCGAGATTAAAGCCTTTGCCATTAGTAGTCCCTCTTTTTCACTTCCTCAAAAATATCACCAATTAGAACTTTGAGATAAGTCCCCTTCATTCCGAGTGAACGGCTCTCAATAATTCCTGCTGACTCCAGTTTACGAAGCGCATTGACAATCACCGAGCGTGTAATGCCAATACGGTCTGCAATAACAGATGCAGTCAACTGTCCTTCATTTCCATCCAATTCAGCTAAAATAGCTGATACGGCACGAAGTTCTGAATAGGAAAGGGTGTTGACCGCCATAGTAACAGCTGTACGACGGCGAATATTTTTCTCATCTTCTTCACGTTGGAAGTTCAAGAGTTGAATCCCTACCACCGTGCTCGCAATCTCGACAAGAATCAAATCTTCATCTTCAAATTTCTTGTCATTGCGCCAAATGATCAACGAACCTAGGCGAATCCCTGATACATGAATCGGAGCGATGGTCGTCAAACCATCTGGAAAGTCCGCACGGCTCTCTACAGGGAAAATAGTCAAATCATGTTCAACAGGAAGATTGGCTTCCGTGTCGTAAATCATGTTTGCCCCTTGTACATAGACGTCAGGGAAGGTTTTAGTTTGGAAGAATTGTTCTACACGGTCATTATTTGTCTTATAACGCATAAAGTAGCCCAAGAGACGTCCCTTGTTATTCACAATACAAGCGTTACAGTCAATAATATCAGCTAACTGGCGTGTGATCGCATTATAAGGAAGTTCATCTTGGAGTTGCTCCTCAGAACGCTTTAGAATAGACGTGATTTTTCTTGTTTTTTCTAATAAATGTGCCATTTTTTACCTCGCATATAATCGCTTCCATTATAACATAGAAAAGTCTTTATTTCAATAATTATCTGAAAATTGCTTATTTAATTGCAATTTTGAACAGCAAAAATATTTTAGAAAAAAGCGATTTTTTTATTGACATCCTATTTTGTTTTTGATATCATAACATTATAAGAAGATGACATGATAAATCCCTTTCCGTTTCACCTATCCTTTACTATCACCATCTTCTTTTACTATCGGTCTCCTTATATATAAAAGCGATTCACAGTGTGAATCGCTTTTTTCTATTTGTCTCCTTTGTTACGAATAACAAAGCCTGTTTTCTTTTCGCTTGAAGTGTTGCGAGGTTT
The DNA here is from genome assembly GCA_963554245.1 of uncultured Streptococcus sp. GTDB lineage: Bacteria > Bacillota > Bacilli > Lactobacillales > Streptococcaceae > Streptococcus. The sequence continues at coordinate 10,115 of CAUVRF010000027.1, read as the reverse complement.
TTTATTGTCTTTATTACGGTAACGTCTGTCTTTATCAAAACGATCATTTCCACGACTGCCTTTTTTGAAATCATCACGGCAACCATTGCCGCGGCGATCACGGCCTCCTCGACCTCCCTTGCCTTTACCACCAAAGCCATTACCTGATGGTTTAAATGGCAGTGGTTTTTCACGCGCAATCTCCACTTCAGGAAGGCTGTCTGGATCTTGGACTGTCAGGCTCAAGATATACATAGCCAATTCTTCTGGACTAAATTCTGCAGCTAACTTACGAGCATCTTTAGCAAATTTCTCAAAGTTCCCACGAATAGTTTCATCCGCAAAATCGCGCTCGATTTTCTTGAGCGCTACTTGTTTCTTAGCTTGGAAGGCTTCTTCTGCTGTTGCTGGTTTCAAGCCTTTCATGCGTTTCTTAGTCAAGTTTTCGATGATTTGAAGGTAGCCCATTTCATTTGGTGCTACGAAAGTAATAGATTGACCTGACTTACCAGCACGACCTGTACGACCGATACGGTGAACATAACTTTCAGGATCTTGTGGAATATCGTAGTTATAGACATGGGTCACACCTGAAATATCCAAACCACGTGCTGCCACGTCAGTCGCAACTAGAACATCAAGATTCTCATTTTTAAAATCACGAAGGACACGAAGACGTTTATTTTGGTCCAAATCACCATGAATTCCTTCTGCACGGAAGCCACGAATTTTAAGTCCACGAGTCAATTCATCTACACGGCGTTTGGTACGACCAAATACAATAGCAAGTTCTGGTTGTTCCACATCCATAAGACGTGTCATGGTATCAAATTTCTCTTGTTCCTTGACACGGATATAGTACTGATCCACTAGCTCTGTTGTCAATTCCTTGGCAGCAATCTTGACATGCTCAGGGTCTTTCATAAACTGAACACCAATACGTTTGATAGCATCTGGCATGGTTGCTGAAAAGAGCAAAGTTTGACGATTTTCAGGGACACGGGAAATGATGGCTTCGATGTCTTCAAGGAAGCCCATGTTGAGCATTTCATCCGCTTCATCAAGGATGAGGGTTTCAATGTCTTGTAATTTCAAGGCCTTGCGTTTAATCAAGTCCAAGAGACGGCCTGGTGTTCCTACCACGATGTGAGCACCAGATTTAAGAGCTTTGATTTGTTTTTCAATGCTGGAACCACCGTAAACTGAGCGAACTTTCACTCCTTTGCTACGGCCAAAGCGGAAGAGTTCTTCTTGGCTTTGGACAGCGAGTTCACGAGTTGGAGCGATAACCAAGGCTTGGATGGTCGCTTCTTCTGTACGGATTTTTTCAAGGGTTGGCAAGCCAAAGGCTGCAGTTTTTCCTGTACCAGTCTGAGCTTGACCGATAACGTCTTTTCCTTCGAGAGCCAAGGGAATGGTCTGTTCTTGGATAGGACTGGCTTCTACAAATCCAGCTTTTTCAATCTCTGCTAGCAATTCAGCAGACAAGTTAAATTCATTAAATTTCACGTTATTCTTCTTTCTAAAGGTGGTGCGAAGCCACCCTATAGGGCTTTAGTTTATACTTTTCTTTTCATGACGTATCTTCTACAAAAAAGAGATACCGTGTTGCTTCTTTTCCACGAAAGAAAAGTACGAGTTTCTTTGCAACCTATCTAGTATAACACAAGAGAGAAGCAAAAGATAGTAGAATCCATTAGGAATATCATGTAAACGATTTTCTAGCTGTAAAGTAACCTGAAACTTGTTTTTCAGAGGATTTGAAGAGACCATTTCAAACTCACTTCATTTCCCGTAGCAGATTTGTGCAAAAAGTGTTTTCTTATGCTAGAATGAAAACCGAATAGGAGGACTATAAATGTTAACATATGATTTAATCGTTATTGGATTCGGTAAAGCTGGGAAAACACTAGCTGGTAAATTGGCTTCAGCTGGCAAAAAAGTTGCCCTCGTTGAACGTAGCAAAGCTATGTACGGTGGAACTTGTATCAACATTGGTTGTATCCCAACTAAAACTTTGCTAGTTGCTGCTGAGAAAGACTTGTCTTTTGAAGAAGTCATTGCTACCAAAAATACTATCACTGGTCGCCTCAACGGTAAAAACTATGCGACTGTTGCTGGTACAGGCGTGGATATCTTTGATGCGGAAGCTCACTTCCTTTCAAACAAAGTCATCGAAATCCAAGCTGGTGATGAAAAACAAGAACTGACTGCTGAAACTATCGTTATCAATACCGGTGCCGTTTCAAACGTCTTGCCAATCCCTGGACTTGCTACAAGTAAGAATGTCTTTGACTCGACTGGTATTCAAAACTTGGACAAATTGCCTGAAAAACTTGGTGTCCTTGGTGGCGGAAATATCGGTCTTGAATTTGCAGGCCTTTACAACAAACTTGGAAGCAAGGTTACAGTCCTAGATGCCTTGGATACTTTCCTACCTCGTGCAGAACCTTCCATCGCAGCTCTTGCTAAGCAATACATGGAAGAAGACGGTATTGAATTGCTTCAAAACATCCGTACCACTGAAATCAAAAACGACGGTGACCAAGTCCTTGTCGTAACTGAAAACGAAACTTACCGTTTCGACGCCCTTCTCTACGCAACTGGACGTAAACCAAACGTAGAACCACTTCAACTTGAAAACACAGATATTGAACTAACAGAGCGTGGTGCTATCAAAGTAGACAAACATTGTCAAACAAACGTTCCTGGTGTCTTTGCAGTTGGGGATGTCAACGGTGGACCTCAATTTACCTACATTTCACTTGATGACTTCCGTGTTGTCTACAGCTACCTTGTTGGAGATGGCAGCTACACGCTTGAAGACCGCCTCAATGTACCAAACACTATGTTCATCACACCTGCACTTTCACAAGTTGGTTTGACTGAAAGCCAAGCAGCTGATTTGAAACTTCCATACGCTGTTAAGGAAATCCCTGTTGCTGCGATGCCTCGTGGTCACGTCAATGGAGATCTTCGTGGAGCCTTCAAAGCTATTGTCAATACTGAAACAAAAGAAATTCTCGGTGCAACTATCTTCTCAGAAGGTTCACAAGAAATCATCAACATCATCACTGTTGCAATGGACAACAAGATTCCTTACACTTACTTCACAAAACAAATCTTCACTCACCCAACCTTGGCTGAGAACTTGAATGACCTGTTTGCGATTTAAGTTGAAATTACATCGTATCGAACAGCCCTCTTTGGGCTGTTTTTGTTTCTGCGAAATCTCAAATCTGTCTTTTCCCTCTTTTATGATATAATGTCCAAACTTTACTTAGCAGTCCTAATTATATATTGAGTCTCAGGTTACTCTTTCAAATATCAGCAATACATATGACTTTAAATAACTCGCTTCAGCTCATCGTTTTATGGGTAATTTAAAAAATATATTTTGCAATGATTGTTTCATGCCTAATTAGTAAATTATCCACTCTTTGCGCGGATCGTATGTGTATTTTCATCGTTTGTGGAAAGGTTTTACCGTTTGCAAATTGATGGCTAAGTCGATATATTTTTTCTTCTTAAATATTTTCCAAATTATTTAATCTTTTTAAAGATAAGAATCACTTTCTAATCAATCAAAGGATACTTCAAATTTCTTCATTCTTGATAATATGAGCAATACCCTGCAAAATGTTTAAACTTTATCATTGTAAAAAATATCGAAAGAAATCCCATATTACATTAGTATATATTTGGTATGGGATGAAATTGACTTTCGAAAACATTAACTATATAATGTCTGTAAACAAGAAATAATGAGGTAACGATTATGAATAAAACAGAATTACTGTTACAAAGACTAGATGATATTGGTCAGTCTCTAAAAGATTCTAGACAAGCACTAGCTTTGCTGGCACTTGGTTCTTGCGGAGTAGAAAGAGACCGATTGGATCAATACTCAGATTTGGATTTTTTTGTTATTGTAAAAGATGGCTACAAGCAGGCCTATATACAGGATCTAACTTGGTTAAGTAATCTAGAACCAATTGCATTTCACTACCAAAATACAGTGGACGGACATAAAGTTCTATTTGAAGATGATGTTTTTTGTGAATTTGCTGTCTTTGAAGCTCATGAACTAGTAAACATTCCCTTCGCTGAAGGCAAGATTATCTGGAAGGAGGTCGGTTTTGATGGAACAATCTGCCAGCCACAAAGATTGCCATCAAAAGAAAATAGAGACCGTGAATGGCTATTGGGAGAAATTTTATGCAATCTATATATAGGACTAGGTCGCTATCAACGAGGCGAAAAATTGGCTGCTTATGATTTCATCCAAAACAGATCCGTCAAGCTTTGGACCGAACTAATCAATTTGGAAAAAACTTCTAAATCTGATTTTATAGATATTTTTAACAGCAACAGACGATTTGAAAAAGGTTATCCAAATGAAGCCAAACAATTACCCTACTTTTTGCAGGGTTACGAACGAATTTCTGAATCTGCTCAGGCACTCCTAGAATATCTTGATAAACACTATCCTCTTAACGCATTTATAAAAGAAAAAATTCGTAATTTATTATAAAAGAGACTTTCCAAAAAATGATCTAAATCCCAAAAGTTAGGTATCTTTGTCAACTATAATGGATTAATGAAATTTTAAAACCTGTAGAGGATAATCAATGTCCTCTCCTTTCTTATATTCAGAGTGAGAAAGATTTATTTCTTAAAGTTGCCAAAGTTATCAAATCCAAAGATATTGTATTTGATTGGTTTGGTTTAATCAGAACCTAAAAAGCACTTCTAAGGTTACTTCTTTAGTTGATCTTAGAGGTTACTTTAGTTATTGGACTGCTGGGCGCAGTATGATATAATAGAAACATGAAATTAAAAACTACTTTGGGCCTCCTAGCTGGGCGTTCTTCTCACTTCGTTTTGAGCCGTCTTGGCCGTGGAAGTACGCTCCCAGGAAAACTTGCCCTTCAATTTGATAAAGATATTTTACAAAACCTAGCTAAGAACTACGAGATTGTCGTGGTCACTGGAACCAACGGAAAAACCCTGACAACTGCCCTCACTGTCGGCATTTTAAAAGAGGTTTATGGTCAAGTTCTGACCAACCCAAGCGGTGCCAACATGATCACAGGGATTGCAACGACCTTCTTAACAGCCAAATCTTCTAAAACTGGGAAAAATATTGCCGTTCTAGAAATCGATGAAGCCAGTCTATCTCGTATCTGTGACTATATCCAGCCAAGCTTATTTGTTATCACCAATATCTTCCGTGACCAGATGGACCGCTATGGTGAGATTTACACAACTTACAAGATGATTTTGGATGCTATTCGTAAGGTGCCTACTGCTACTGTTCTCCTTAATGGAGACAGTCCACTTTTCTACAAGCCAGCTATTCCAAATCCTGTACAGTATTTTGGTTTTGACTTGGAAAAAGGGCCAGCCCAACTAGCTCACTACAATACCGAAGGGATTCTCTGCCCAGACTGTCAAGGTATTTTGAAATATGAACTCAATACTTATGCTAACTTAGGTGCCTATATCTGTGAAAATTGTGGCTGCAAACGTCCTGATCTAGACTATTGCCTAACAGAACTGGTTGAGTTGACCAACAATCGCTCTCGCTTTGTCATCGACGGACAAGAATACGGTATTCAAATCGGTGGACTCTACAATATTTACAATGCTCTTGCTGCGGTTGCCATCGCCCGTTTTCTCGGGGCTGATTCGCAACGGATCAAGCAAGGATTTGATAAGAGCCGTGCTGTCTTTGGACGCCAGGAAACCTTCCATATCGGTGATAAAGAATGTACTCTCGTCTTGATTAAGAATCCAGTCGGTGCTACCCAAGCTATAGAGATGATCAAACTAGCGCCTTATCCATTTAGTTTATCTGTTCTCCTTAATGCCAACTATGCTGATGGAATTGATACTAGCTGGATCTGGGATGCAGACTTTGAACAAATCACTGACATGGACATTCCTGAAATCAACGCTGGTGGTGTTCGTCATTCTGAAATCGCACGTCGTCTACGGGTGACAGGCTATCCAGCTGAGAAAATCACTGAGACAAGCAATCTAGAACAGGTTCTCAAGACCATTGAGAACCAAGACTGCAAACATGCCTATATCCTGGCTACCTATACTGCTATGCTGGAATTCCGCGAACTGCTGGCTAGTCGTCAGATTGTTAGAAAGGAGATGAACTAATGGTTTATACTTCACTTTCCTCAAAAGCTGGCAACTACCCTTATCAGCTCAACATTGCCCACCTCTATGGAAACCTCATGAATACCTACGGGGACAATGGAAACATCCTCATGCTCAAGTATGTGGCTGAAAAATTGGGGGCACATGTGACGGTTGACATCGTTTCTCTCCATGATGACTTTGATGAAAATCACTATGATATTGCCTTTTTCGGTGGCGGTCAAGACTTTGAACAAAGCATCATCGCAGACGACCTTCCTGCTAAAAAAGAGAGCATTGACAACTACATCCAAAACGACGGAGTAGTTCTAGCCATCTGCGGTGGTTTCCAACTATTGGGGCAATATTATGTTGAGGCTTCAGGGAAACGCATAGAAGGGCTAGGGGTCATGGGCCACTACACCCTCAACCAGACCAATAATCGCTTTATCGGTGACATCAAGATTCATAATGAAGATTTTGATGAAACCTACTATGGCTTTGAAAATCACCAGGGACGTACCTTCCTCTCAGATGACCAAAAACCGCTGGGACAGGTGGTCTATGGAAATGGAAACAACGAGGAAAAAATCGGCGAAGGGGTTCATTATAAGAATGTCTTTGGTTCCTACTTTCACGGACCTATCCTCTCTCGTAATGCCAATCTAGCTTATCGCCTGGTCACTACTGCCCTCAAGAAGAAATACGGTCAGGATATCCAACTCCCTGCCTATGAGGACATCCTCAGTCAAGAAATTGCTGAAGAATACAGCGACGTGAAAAGCAAGGCTGACTTTTCTTAAACCAAAGAAAGCCATATCAAAGAACTCCGCTATCGTTTCGGAGTTCTTTTTGCCTGTTCTTTTACCCTTCTCCCTTGCATTTTCTCTCTTTTTTTGCCAAAATAGAGGGGTAGAAAGAAGGTAGCATATGTCTAAATTACAACAAATCGTAACATATCTTGAATCAGAAAAACTAGACGTCGCTGTCGTATCTGACCCCGTCACTATTAATTACCTCACTGGCTTTTACAGTGATCCCCATGAACGCCAAATGTTCCTCTTTGTCCTAGCGGATCAGGAACCTCTCCTCTTTGTCCCAGCTCTCGAAGTGGAACGTGCAAGCAGCACTGTTTCTTTCCCAGTTGTAGGCTATGTGGATTCTGAAAATCCATGGCAAAAAATCAAAAACGCTTTGCCTCAACTTGACTTCAAACGTGTCGCTGTTGAGTTTGACAATCTCATCTTGACCAAATACCATGGTTTGAAATCAGTTTTTGAAACTGCTGAGTTTGAAAACCTCACTCCTCGCATCCAACGCATGCGCCTCATCAAATCAGCTGATGAAGTACAAAAAATGATGGTTGCAGGTCTCTATGCCGATAAAGCTGTAAAAGTTGGTTTTGACAATATCTCTCTTGATAAAACAGAGACAGATATCATCGCCCAAATCGACTTCGCCTTAAAGCGTGAAGGCTATGAAATGAGTTTTGATACCATGGTCTTGACTGGTGATAATGCCGCAAATCCACACGGAATTCCCGGTGCAAACAAGGTCGAAAAAGACGCCCTTCTCCTCTTTGACCTGGGTGTTATGGTCAATGGTTACGCCTCAGATATGACTCGTACAGTCGCTGTCGGTAAACCTGACCAATTCAAGAAAGGTATCTATAACTTGACCCTTGAAGCCCAACAAGCTGCCCTTGACTTTATCAAACCTGGTGTGACTGCCCATGAAGTAGACCGCGCTGCCCGTGAAGTCATCGAAAAAGCTGGCTACGGTGAATACTTCAACCACCGTCTCGGTCACGGTATCGGTATGGATGTCCACGAATTCCCATCTATCATGGAAGGAAATGACATGGTCATCGAAGAAGGCATGTGCTTCTCTGTTGAACCTGGTATCTATATCCCTGGTAAAGTCGGCGTTCGTATCGAAGACTGTGGTGTTGTTACCAAGGATGGCTTTGACCTCTTTACAAGCACCAGCAAAGATTTGCTTTATTTTGATTAATATTCATCTAATACTCAATGAAAATCAAAGAGCAAACTAGGAAACTAGCCGCAGGCTGTACTTGAGTACGGCAAGGCGACGTTGACGCGGTTTGAATTTGATTTTCGAAGAGTATAAAATCTTCCCACAATAAAACGCATAATATCAAGGCTTTTCAACACCTGATATTATGCGTTTTTCTGATTTTTAAAACTTTTCTCCAGCCGCTTTACTTAATTTTCTTAATACTCTGACTAAGCACAAACCCTACAACCATACCCACGATATTTTGCAGAAAATTTGGTAGGATTTCTGGTAGGGCTGCTGCCCAGCCATTCATCAAAGTTGAACCCAAGGCATAGCCCCCTACCATGACAATCGTTGCCAAGATAAGTCCTAACCACTGAGATTTCCCTTTAAATCCTGCGAAAAATCCCTGCAAGCCATGGTTGATCAAGCTAAAGAACATCCACTGAGGGTAGCCTGATAAGAGGTCAATCAAGAAACCTGCTAGACCTCCAACGACAGCCCCCTCTTTACTACCAAAGTAGAAGGCCGCAAAGAAGATACCCGCATCTAAGAGAGTTAGAATACCTGTTGGTGTCGGGATTTTTAAGAAATAACCTAGAACCACAGAAAGGGCGGTTAATAGAGATACAAGGGCGATTTTAGTTGTTTTGGTTTGCTTCATATTGTCTTACTCCATATTGATCTGCTTGTGCAATAGCACGATAAACGAAAGCTTTAGAACTCTCTACTGCTGGTAAAAGTTCATCCCCTTTAACCAAGTGACTGGCAATGCTTGAGGCAAAGGTACAACCTGCACCAGCATTTTGTCCTTGGATAACAGGATTTTCTAGGACAGTAAAGGTTTGTCCATCATAAAAGATATCTACAGCCTTGTCCTGACTGAGGCGATTGCCTCCCTTGATAATAACTGCTGGTGCTCCCAAGTCATGCAATTTCTGTGCTGCAGCTTTCATATCTTCCAAGGTTTTGATCTCTTGATCCGCTAACAATTCTGCTTCAGGAAGATTTGGCGTAATCACACTGACATGAGGGAAAAAGCGAATCAACTCTTGGCAGAGTTGGCTGACTGCTACATCGTGCGTTTCCTTGCAGACCAAGACGGGGTCCAATACCACAGGCACTCCAGGGCGTTGCTTGATAAAGTCCAAGGCCTTCTCAGCCACACTAACAGTAGGAAGAAGGCCAATCTTAATCCCCGCAAACTCGACATCACGTAAGCTATTCAACTCATGTTGGAAAATAGTATCATCCGTAGGGAAGACCTCAAAGCCCTTTTCGGTCAAGGCTGTCAAACAAGTCACTGCTACAAAGCCATGCAAACCGTTCAAGGTATAGGTAGCCAAATCAGCTGACAAACCACCACCACTAAAAATATCATTCCCAGAAAGGGCTAAAATACGATTATTCTTCATATCGAATCTCCTTCAGATACAAACCATTTGGTGCCGCCGTTGGACCTGCTAGCTGCCTATCCTTCTTCTCCAAAATCAAGTCAATCTGCTCAACTGGCATTCGATTATTTCCGATTTTAAGCAGCGTCCCCACCATATTGCGAATCTGCTTATACAAGAAGCCATTTCCTGAAAAGGCAAAGGTCAAAAACTGCCCTGTCTCATCGACTGTTAAACTCGCTTCTGTAATGGTCCGAACCTTGTCCTCTACACTGGTTCCAGATGCTGTAAAACCGGTGAAATCGTGGGTTCCCTCTAGCTTTTTGATTGCTATCTGTATCCGCTCCACGTCGAGCGGATAGGGAAAGTGAGTAGCATAGTGACGACGCATAGGATTTTTGGGACGTCCCCTATCCACGATAAACTCATAAGTCTTGCTGTGCTTGGCGTAACGACAATGAAAATCATCCGCCACAATCTCAATCGAAATCACATCAATATCTTCTGGAGACTGAGTATCCAGAGCAAAACGGAGTTTTTCCTCATCCATCTGATAGGGCAGATCAAAAT
>CAUVRF010000026.1:0-19925 GCA_963554245.1 uncultured Streptococcus sp. | reverse complement strand
TGGTTTATTGGTCTCGCACCTTACGGAGCGAGACGGACTAATAGTCACATAATCATCTGCAGCAGCCACAGAGACTGCTGCACATGTTACTAAAGTAAGAAGGAAAAGAATGATTTTCTTCATATTTCTATTTTCTATTCTTTCTCAGCTTGACTTGCTTGAAACCACAAACTACTTTCTCTGATAAAAACATTTATAACAAGTAAAACAGCTATGACAACTATCGTTGCAACAAAAGCGATAATTGCTGCTGGATGTCCATCAAAGTATCCTGAGAGCAAACCTTCTAATATCGATAACGCATTGAGATTTTTGATAAATGCTGGGAAACCAGTTAGACTTGCTGTTGTCCCAATAGCATTTGATAGGTAGACAAAGCTAATCATCATAAAGAAGGAGAGTCCCATACCAATCACTCGGAAATGTTTAAGCAATAGATATTGACCTTGAATCAGTACAAATGCGGCTAAAACAATTAATAGAACCCAAGATGGTTGATATTCACGGCCAACCTGTAGCTGAACACTTGATACAACACCAACTACCAATCCGACAACGAGACTTAAAGCAGATAGGATGGTTACCGTCATCAAGTCTGTATCATGTAACTTATCAAGTTTGAACTTATCTTTGACTTTGCGAATAACGTTTTGAGTTGCAAACAGATAGGCTGTAAAGAGGCTAACAATCTCCAATAGTAAAATCCATGTAAATGGACGGTAAACATTGACAGTCGCTTTCACTGAAGTAGCATTTTGGGTAACAGGATTGGATAAGAAGTTCAACAATACTTCGTTTGGTACCCCATTTTGATAGGCATTATTCAGAACCTTCACAAAGGATTCTACAAAGTTTCCATTGTTAGTCAATTCTTCGTTAAACTGCGTCATCAAGGAGTCAGCATCTTGAGACAACTTTTCAGTACTTGTTTGAGCGTTTGACAATTCACGATTGAAATTACCTAAAGTCTCATTCACAGACTCTGCAGCTTTGACATTACTTTGAGAAGATTCCTTCACACCCGTAGTTTCTGATAAGAGAGCTGCATACTCAGTATTCAGAGCTGTCAGTTGATTACTAGTCTCTTCAAAAGCAGCATTGCCTCCCCCTTGCTTCTCAACCAAATCATCTAGTTTCTTTTCCAACTGCTCGTACAAGACTAACTGTCCCTTGATTTTGGTATCCAATTCTTGGTTGGTAGCCAAAACATCCTGCACATTTTTTTCTAGAACAGGCTTCAGTGTAGTCAGTTCTGACAAGGCTTTATCTACTTTTCCTTTAGCACCATCAGTTTCTGTATCACTAGCAGGTGTAGTTAAGCTGTCTTCATACTTCTTCAGATTTGAACTAATAGCTTCAAACCAAATATTTGACAAAGCATCTGTTACATCACTATTTCGTAACTCTTTGACAGTATTGTATGCTTGTGTGAGTGCTTCTACCTTTTGGTAGTCAGAAGCTATTTTTTGAACCTTTTGTCCATAAGTCACTGCTGCTTGCTGAACACGTAACACATCTACTGGTGCACTAGCTGCTTGGACATCATTCAAGGAAATATTAATGGATTTTAGCTCTGCTTTTGGAGCTGGACTTGGAGTCCCGGTTGAACCTGTAGTTGTAGTTGAGGTTGTCTCTGCAACACTATAGGCTACTTTGAAAGTCCCACCCGTCTTCAAATCAATTTCTTGACCAAACTCAACTGGTGTGCCATCATAAGTGACCGAATGAACCGTCACTCCTGTTCCAGCCTTCCATGATACCTTAGCCTTTGTTCCTGTTCGTCCAACAGCACTCGTACTCGTGATTGCCAGATGTTCCAGATTCTTCAAGTCCGTCAAAGAAATCTCGTCGCTTGGCTCTTTAATCGTTTTTAAATCTGTATAGTTTACAGAAGGAATTGTGATTGGTGTCATACCAAAACCACTAAATTCTTTTCCACTAAAGTTTTCTTTTGGTAATTCTGAGATTGCAGAAGCCAGCTGCTCTTTTAGAGATTCCTCAACCTTCTCTAAATCCTTGTTTGCAGCTTTATCCAAAAATCGATCAAGAGTGATTTTGCTCTTCTCACTTGTTCCATAGTAAGTGGCTAATTTCTCATCAATAAAGTTATGAATATCCTTTTTATGATTTTCAAACTTCGTTCTTTCATCTGTTAGATTGGTCTGTAAGCTATCAATCTCTTTGCTGATATTTTCTGCTACTGCTTTATAGGAAGACCCAACTTCTGGTGACGTACCATCAGAAGTTGCTGCTGTTCCATCTATATTAGAAGTCAGACTACCTTGAGCTTCAATTAATTCCTTATAAGTTTTAATTTGTCCCTGAACGTCTTCCCGACTCTGAGAGATGAGCTGGGTGATGATATCCGCATAATTTTTCTTCTCATCTACTCTATTCTGAAGCAGAGTAGCAAAATTTTTGCCATAGGCAATCTGCGAAACATCAAAATGATCAAAAATCTGTGAGTAACTCTCCAAACCTGTCTTTAAAGCACTGTTGGAGTCAACAGAGGAACTAGACATAGTATAGAAAGTTGGGAAAAGATTTTTAGAGTTGATAGCTGTCCCATATAAATTCGTACGATAGTTTCCGATGTTGGTCGCTTGTATCTGTGAACTAGCTTGAACATTCTTTTGTGCTGTATAAAGGTTGTTCAAAATACTAGCCATATACATGTCAACTAACTGACCATTCAAATCAGAAACAATATCTTTCGCTAGTTTATTTGCATCATTTTCTACTTGCAAATTTCCTTGCGCATTCACCTTATAATTGATGGTTGTCTTATCAACATTGATGCTGTTAATATCGAGTATTTTTTCAGAAAAGTCACTAGGAATTGTTAAAACGAGTTGGTATTTCCCACTTTCTAACCCAGAATCAGCTGCTCCACGAGGAACAACGGACCAGTTTTGTGAATTATCACGCTCAATATTTTTTACATAACTCGCACCTAGATTGTATTCTTTTGCATCAACATAGACTGGCTTATCTTCATTTACAATAGCCACATTTAATTTGGTCTGCTGATTTACTTTTGCACTATTCTCATTATGAATAGTCGTATTTTTTTGAACAGATAGATTCAAAAAAACCATTAGTCCAAGCAATACTAATGCCAACAGACTACTTCCTATATATTTAAAAATTCTATTCTTCCTCATATTACTTTAAGTCTTCTCCGTCATAAAAAATAGGAAGGCTCTCGCCCTCCTAAAGCCACTTATAACAAATTAATGAATTTGTGCTGCAATATCTTGGTCAGTTTGTTCAACGATGTCCGCAACTTTAAGCAACTGTGCATTGATTTCATCAAGCAAAGTTGCAAACTCCTCAATTTTTGGAGACAATTCTGTAAATTGTTGGTCAAAGCTATCAAAAGCTGAACCTTTCCAGTTACTTCTGATAGTTTCTTGTTCGTTGCTTAATGTACGAAGAACTTGTCTTACTTCCTCCGAACCTTGAGTGTACTTTTGAGCAGATGTACGCAGATCTTCTGGTGTTAATTGAATTAAAGCCATGTGAAACTCCTTTAAATTAATTTATACCTTAATTATATTAACAATTTTAGCCAATCGCAAGCTTAAAATTCGATTTTATGATAATTAATTAAAGATTGAAAGACTGGTTTCATTTTGAAACCTTTAATTATGACGATTTAAAATTCAACTAAAGATACTAACCCATCAATCAAAAAAGACTTTCTGATACCCTAAGTATCCTCTTCTATGCTATACTTAGTTTAGTACATTCTTTGAGATTGGAGCTAGTATGAAAATCCATAAAACCGTGAATCCCGTTGCTTATGAAAACACTTATTATCTAGAAGGGGACCAACACCTAATTGTGGTTGACCCAGGTAGCCATTGGGAAGCTATTCGCATGACTATCGAAAAAATCAACAAACCAGTCTGCGCGATTCTCCTGACCCACACCCACTACGACCATATTATGAGTCTGGACTTAGTGCGTGAAGCTTTTGGAAATCCTCCAGTTTATGTAGCAGAGAGCGAAGCTAGCTGGCTTTACACTCCAGTCGATAATCTCTCTGGTCTCCCTCGTCACGATGATATGGTAGATGTGGTCGCAAAACCAGCAGAGCACACCTTTGTCTTTCATGAGGAATACCAGCTTGAGGAATTTCGTTTTACAGTTCTACCAACCCCAGGGCACTCTATCGGCGGTGTTTCTATCGTCTTTCCTGATGCTCATCTAGTCTTGACGGGAGATGCTCTTTTCCGAGAAACCATCGGACGGACAGACCTTCCTACAGGTAGCACGGAACAACTCCTCCATAGCATTCAGACGCAACTCTTTACTCTTCCTAACTATGATGTCTATCCTGGGCACGGCCCAGCTACGACCATCGCTCACGAAAAGACCTTTAATCCCTTTTTCTAGCAAGCAAAAAACCAAGGATAATTTCCTTGGTTTTTGTCTTACCAAATAATCACACGGTCCTCTGGTGAACGCCACATACCGTCGCCTTCTTTGACATCGTAGGTTGTAAAGAAGTCATCGAAGTTTGGTACTTGAACGTTGACACGGAGTTTGGCAGGCGCGTGCACATCGACACTAGCCATGAGTTTCATCAATTCTGGACGGCCTTTCATACGCCAGATACGAGCAAAATTGTGGAAGAATTCTTCAGCAGAAAAGTCTGGTTCTCTCTTGGCAGCTTCAAGGGCTGCAGCGATCCCTCCTAGGTCGGCAACGTTTTCAGACACGGTTAGTTTCCCGTTGATTCTTGCACCGTAAGATTCTTGCCCATCAAACTGGTCGATAACTTTCTGCGTTTTTTCTTTAAAGGCAGCATAGTCACTCTCTGTCCACCAATCCTTGAGGCTACCATTTTCATCAAAAGAAGCGCCATTTGTGTCGAAGGCATGAGAAATCTCGTGGGCAATAACAGCACCAATCCCACCGTAGTTGGCAGAAGATGACTGATGCAAGTCATAGAATGGAGCCTGCAAAATGGCCGCTGGGAAGACAATCAAGTTCTTCTGAGGATTGTAGTAGGCATTAACCATGTGAGCAGGCATACCCCACTCCTTGTAGTCAACTGGCTGGTTCCACTTGCTCCAGCTATGCTTGATTTCCACACGCGCAAAGGCTAGGGCATTCTCAAAGAGGCTGGCAGTTTCATCCACCACCTTGTCCTTGTAGCGGGCTGGCAATTCCTCGGGATAACCGATATAAGGCTTGATGACATTGAGTTTGACAATGGCCTTATCACGCGTTTCAGGAGTGAGCCAGTCGTTCTTGGCCAAGCGTTCCTTATAAACGTCAATCATGGTCGCTACTTTTTTCTCTACATCCGCCTTTGCTTCTGGGGAGAATTTTTCATGCGCATACCAGAGACCAAGGGCTTGCTTGAAAGGACCTTGGGCCAAATGATAAGCTGCCTTGACCTTGTCCTGAGCTTCTGGAACACCTGAAAGGGCACGTCCATAGGCACCTGACAAGACACGAATCTCATCTGTCAAATAACTGGTTGAAAGATTCACCACAGCCAAAATCAAGGTTGCTTTGAGTAGAGGCCAAGCTTCTTCACTGTAAAATTGATCTGCTGCTTGCCAGAAACGTTCCTCATCTACGATAACCTTATCAGGAGTTTGGCCAAGAACTGCTTGGAAGAAATCATCCAAAGGCAGAGCAGGGGCAAATTTCTTGAAATCTTCATAGGCGTATGGATGGTAGAGTTTGGCATATTCTGAACTTTCTTCGTTAGAAAGCACCACAGCCGCAATGCGACGGTCCAATTCCAATCTCTTCTCTAGTAAGTCTGCGATTTCCTCGTCTGAGAAATCATAGGCTTTGAGAAGATTCGTTGTACTTTCCTTCCAAAGAGTCAAGAGCTCCTCACGTTGAGGATGGTCTTCAGCATAGTAGGTTGTATCTGGCAAGATTGTTCCTGGAGCACTGGCCCAAAGAACATTGGTTCTGGCATCCATAAAGTCTGGCGATACACCAAATGGAAGGAAGTTTGGTTTACCAGCTAGTTCGAACTCTGCCAGTTTGCTGGTAAAATCTGCAAAACTCTCCAAATCCTGATATTCCTTGAGCAGAGGAAGGACGGGCTTGATCCCATCTGCTTCTCTCTTATCAAAATCGCGTACCATGCGATAGTACTTAACAAAGTTTGCGAGGATAGCATCCTCTGGGACATCCTCTCCTGCCAACCACTTGTCCGTTGTTGCCAGCATCAACTCTTCAATTTCCTCATCAAGGTCAATAAAACCACCTGTTCGAGATTTATCAGCTGGAATGACAGCTGTTTTTTCCCATTCGCCATTAATAGCATCATAAAAATCATCTTGATAACGTGTCATCTTGTTCTCGCTTTCATTTTTCACTTATTCTTAGCTTAGCAAAAAACACTTGGGAATGCAATTAAAAATGGTTTCTCTTTTTTCTTCGTTTTTCAGTTATTATTTTAAATTTTTCAAAAATTAACTTGACTTAATTTTTTTTTTAAGGTATATTAAAAGGCAGGAGGAATACAACTGTATGATACGTATCGAAAACCTCAGTGTCTCCTACAAAGAAACGTTGGCACTAAAGGATATTTCACTAGTGCTCCAAGGACCAACGATTACCGGAATTATTGGTCCAAACGGTGCTGGAAAATCAACTTTATTAAAAAGTATGTTGGGAATTATCCCACACGAAGGTCAGGCCTTTCTCGATGACAAAGAAGTCAAGAAATCTTTACATCGAGTTGCCTATGTCGAGCAAAAAATCCATATCGACTACAATTTCCCTATCAAGGTCAAGGAATGTGTCTCACTGGGACTCTATCCATCTATCCCGCTCTTCCACACTTTAAAGGCCAGCCACTGGAAAAAAGTGGCGGATGCACTTGAAATCGTTGGACTCTCAGACTATGCTGATCGCCAAATCAGTCAGCTCTCTGGAGGACAATTCCAACGTGTTTTGATTGCCCGCTGCTTAGTGCAGGAAGCTGACTACATCTTTTTAGATGAGCCTTTTGTCGGGATTGACTCGATCAGTGAAGAGATTATCATGAATACACTGAGAGACCTTAAAAAAGCTGGTAAAACAGTTCTCATCGTCCATCATGACCTCAGCAAAGTCCCTCATTATTTCGACCAAGTTATGCTTCTCAATCGAGAATTGGTTGCTATTGGTTCAACTGAAGAAACCTTTACCGAAGTCAATCTCAAAAAAGCTTATGGTAGTAAGCTCTTCTTTAATGGAGGTGACCTATGATAGTAGAATTTATCGATGGATTGCAACATTTCCATTTCCTACAAAATGCCCTGATAACAGCTATAGTCATCGGGGTGGTTGCTGGAGCCGTGGGATGTTTTATCATCTTACGTGGAATGTCTCTCATGGGGGATGCCATCTCTCACGCAGTTTTGCCCGGCGTAGCCCTTTCCTTTATCTTGGGAATTGATTTCTTTATCGGAGCGATCATCTTTGGCTTGATGGCTTCCATCATCATTACCTACATCAAGGGCAACTCTATCATCAAGAGTGACACTGCCATTGGTATTACCTTTTCATCTTTCTTAGCCTTAGGTGTCATCTTGATTAGTGTTGCCAAGAGTTCGACAGACCTCTTCCATATCCTTTTTGGGAATATCCTCGCTGTCCAAGATACGGACATGTGGATCACCATTGGTGTGGGGGCATTGATTCTCTTGATTATCGGGATTTTCTTTAAACAACTATTGATTACATCCTTTGACGAACTCCTGGCTAAAGCCATGGGAATGCCCGTCAATTTCTACCACTATCTGCTCATGGTACTCTTGACCCTTGTGTCAGTCACTGCCATGCAAAGTGTTGGAACGATTCTTATCGTGGCCATGTTGATCACCCCAGCTGCGACGGCTTACCTTTATGCTAATAGCCTAAAGAGCATGATTTTTCTTTCATCAACCCTAGGGGCAACCGCTTCTGTTTTGGGACTCTTTATCGGCTATAGCTTCAATCTCGCAGCAGGATCCAGCATCGTGCTCACATCCGCCAGCTTCTTTCTAATCAGTTTCTTTATCTCTCCTAAACAACGATACTTGAAACTGAAAAACAAAAAAATCATTAAATAACGGGAAACCCTATCTGGAGGAATCTAATGAAAAAATTAGGTACATTGCTTGTACTCTTTCTTTCCGTCATTGCACTTGTCGCATGTGCTAGCGGAAAAAAAGATACTGCTTCTGGTCAAAAACTAAAAGTTGTTGCTACAAACTCAATCATCGCTGATATTACCAAAAATATCGCTGGTGACAAGATTGATCTTCATAGTATCGTTCCTGTTGGTCAAGACCCACACGAGTACGAACCACTTCCTGAAGACGTAAAGAAAACTTCTGAGGCTGACCTCATTTTCTATAACGGTATCAACCTTGAAACAGGTGGCAATGCTTGGTTTACCAAATTGGTCGAAAATGCCAAGAAAACTGAAAACAAAGACTACTATGCAGTTAGTGACGGCGTAGATATCATCTACCTTGAAGGTCAAAACGAGAAAGGCAAAGAAGACCCACACGCTTGGCTCAACCTTGAAAATGGGATAATTTATGCTAAAAATATCGCTAAACAGTTGATTGCAAAAGACCCTAGCAACAAGGAATTCTACGAAAAAAATCTCAAAGACTATACTGAAAAGCTAGACAAACTGGACAAGGAAGCTAAAGAGAAATTTAACAATATCCCTGCTGAGAAAAAACTCATTGTAACCAGCGAAGGATGCTTCAAATACTTCTCTAAAGCTTACGAAGTTCCAAGTGCCTACATCTGGGAAATCAACACAGAAGAAGAAGGAACACCTGAACAAATCAAGACCTTGGTTGAAAAACTTCGCCAAACAAAAGTTCCATCACTCTTTGTTGAATCAAGTGTCGATGACCGTCCAATGAAGACTGTTTCACAAGACACAAACATCCCAATCTACGCACAAATCTTTACTGACTCTATCGCAGAACAAGGTAAAGAAGGCGACAGCTACTACAACATGATGAAATACAACCTTGACAAGATTGCTGAAGGTTTGTCTAAGTAATCCATTAAAAACGTCGTTCTCACGTGAACAGGCGTTTTTTATCTCTTAATTTCCAGTCAAATCATTGGAAAAATCTGACAATTCTCGGTAAAATAAAAGAAAAAAAGAATGGAGTAGTTTCATGACCACTTTTCTCGGAAATCCTGTAACTTTTACAGGTAAACAACTGCAAGTCGGAGACAAGGCACTTGACTTTTCTCTTACGACAACCGATCTCTCTAAAAAAACGCTAGCTGACTTTGATGGGAAGAAAAAAGTCTTGAGTGTTGTCCCTTCTATCGATACTGGTATCTGCTCAACGCAAACACGTCGATTCAACCAAGAACTAGCTAACCTTGACAATACCGTCGTTCTTACTGTTTCTATGGACCTACCATTTGCCCAAGGACGCTGGTGCGGGGCTGAAGGCCTTGACAATGCCATCATGCTTTCAGACTATTTTGACCATTCTTTCGGGCGCGATTATGCCCTCTTGATCAACGAATGGCATCTCCTTGCACGTGCTGTCTTTGTTCTCGATACTGACAATGTCATCCGTTACGTAGAATACGTTGACAACATCAACACGGAACCAGACTTTGAAGCTGCTATTGCTGCAGTGAAAGAACTGGACTAAAATCAAAGCCATTAGGGCAGAAGGCTAGAGAAATCTAGCTTTTTTTGATATACTAGATGGAGAGAAAAGACAAGAGGAAACGAATGACGCCAAATAAAGAAGACTACCTAAAATGTATTTATGAAATCGGTACGGAGATGCAGAAAATCACCAATAAGGAAATTGCTACCCGTATGCAAGTCTCTCCACCTGCCGTAACAGAGATGATCAAACGCATGAAAAGTGAAAATCTCATCCTCAAGGATAAGGAGAATGGCTATCTATTGACAGATATTGGGCTCAAACTAGTCTCCGAGCTCTATCGCAAACACCGATTGATTGAAGTCTTTCTAGTTCACCATCTCGACTATACCAGTGACCAGATCCACGAAGAAGCTGAAGTCCTAGAACACACTGTATCCGATCTCTTCGTAGAGAGACTGGATAAACTGCTTGGCTTCCCTAAAACCTGCCCCCACGGAGGAACCATCCCAGCCAAAGGAGAGCTCTTGGTTGAAATCAACAACCTACCTTTAGCAGATACCAAAGAAGCTGGAACCTATCTCCTGACTCGGGTTCATGATAGCTTTGAACTACTCAAGTATCTAGAAAAGCACGCAATTCATATCGGTGACCAACTCCAAGTCAAGCAGTTTGATAGCTTTTCCAATAGCTTTACTCTGGTCAACAAAGACGAAGACCTCCAAGTTAGTATGGATATCGCCAAACAACTCTATGTCGAAAAAATCGACTAATTTCTCAAGTACCCCAACCACCCCTGAAAATTTTATTTTCAGGGTTTTATTTCTATCATTTGATTTTACTTTCATTTAGTTGTAGAATATTTGTAAAAAAAAAGAAAGATAGTTTAACCTATGAAAAAATCACTAAAAATTTTTGCGACATCCAAATGGTTTGACCTCTTCGGCGTTGCTTTGGTCGTTGGGATTGCGATTGCATCTGGTTACCTCAACTCACGCCTCGATAAATTTGTAGACTGGGGACCATGGACTGCACTTGTTCCCTTTGGATTGATTTCCGTAACCAACGTTGGGATTTCCATGTTGTCCACTCGTTTCACGGGAAAATTAAGCAAATGGGGAAATTACTTTGGCATTGTCAATACGATTTTATCTGGTACCATTGATTATATCCTTGGAAATAAGGCGGCCATTATCACCTATCCTGTTACCTTTCTCATCTATACCTTTGCTATTAAGAAATGGGAAGCTTCGCAAGAAGGTAGACCCAACCAAATGAGCCAAAAACAGGTAAAATTGGCAGCCATCATCATTTCAATCATCGCCTTCCTCTTTGCCTTTGTGACCAACTATATCGGCTATGGAGGAAAGATGAATCTCCTTGCCTACGTGACAACTATTGCCTTTGCACTGTCCCTCATTGCCAATGCTTTAAACGCATTGAAACTGACAACTCAGTGGGGATTTTGGTTGATTTACAATTTTGTGCAGCTGACAAAGGCTGGCATTCAAGGCAACTTCGCTAATATCGGTAAATACATCTTTTATATCCTCAATGCAATCGGAGCTTTATTTGTCTGGAATGACAAAGAAGATAGATAACAGAAGGAGACTCAAATAAAGAAAGAAAGACGACTTAATAGAATCTTCCTTCTACTATTTATTATCATTTTATACTCTTCGAAAATCTCTTCAAACCACGTCAGCTTCGCCTTGCCGAAGATATATGTAACTGACTTCGTCAGTCTTATCTACAACCTCAAAGCAGTGCTTTGAGCAACCTGTGGCTAGCTTCCTAGTTTGCTTTTTGATTTTCATTGAGTATTAGTTGTAACTCTCATTCGTTTAGTGTAGAATGAAGCTAGATAAAAGAGGGAGGTCTTCCTATGAAAAAGCTCTTTAGAATCCATTTTGCAGCCATTGCAGTCAGCGATTTGCTACTGTTAGCAATTTTTATCTCCAAAACCGATCTCTCTGTAGGCTGGCTCCTGCTGTCTGGTTTTATTTTCATCCTTGCTCAAGGACTACTGCTATTTCGCTTGGTTAACCGACTCAAACATCATTTCGTTGAGATTTATCCTCAAATCAATAAAAAGATTCGCTTCTACTATTTAGGGGTTCTCTCCATTGATTTTCTATTTTTTGTCCTTTTAGCCTTCACTAGTTCTCAGCGATTTTCCTCTCTTATGCCAATCGTCACTTCTTGGCATTCTACTTTTTATTATCTGACGGCTAGCCACCTAAGAGAAAACTATCCCGACTTTTACAACAAACACATCACCTTCTGGGAGTGTCTATAAACAAAAACCAAGCCAGCTGGGCTTGGTTTTCTTATCTATTTTTAGTATCAAGAATGATGGTGACTGGTCCATCATTGACCAGCTCCACCTGCATATCCGCTCCAAAGATACCTGTCTGAACAGGTACTTCCTGTGCTAGCTTTTGATTGAAAGCGTCATAGAAGTCTGATGCCCTATCAGGCTTAGCTGCACCTGTAAAGGCTGGACGGTTGCCCTTCTTAGTATCTGCAAAGAGGGTAAACTGAGAAATAGAAAGGATTTCGCCCCCAATATCCTTAACAGACAGATTCATCTTGCCTTCTGCATCTGAAAAAATCCGCATGTTGACCAGCTTTCTCACAGCATAGTCCAAATCTTCCTCTTGGTCATCTGGCCCAACACCGACCAGCAATAAAAGCCCCTGATTAATTTTCCCATGAACCTGACCTTCGATACTGACTTGGGCTTTTTTAACCCGTTGGATAATGATTTTCATAATAGCCTTTCTAGTAACTGAAGGGAGAATTAGCCGTTGGTCCGTTTGACAGAGTAGACCTCAGGTACACTCTTAATCTTATCCACGACTGTAGTCAGTGTAGAGAGGTTGGAAATCCCAAAGGAGACATGGATATTGGCAAATTTCATATCCTTAGTTGGTTGAGCATTAACGGTTGAGATATTCTTGGTCGTGTTTGAGAGAACTTGCAGAACATCATTTAAGAGCCCTGTACGGTTGAGACCATAGATATCGATGTGAGCAGTGTATTCCTTGCTTGAGAATTGATCTTCCCACTCCACATCAAGGAGACGTTGCTCGTAGTTTTCTTGGGCACGGAGATTCATACAGTCCACACGGTGAATAGCCACACCGCGTCCCTTAGTAATGTAGCCGACAATGTCGTCACCCGGCACTGGATTGCAACACTTGGCAATCCGAACTAGGAGACCTGAAGCACCTTCAATGACCACGCCACCCTCATGCTTAACCTTGAGGGTTTCTTTGTTCTCAACCTTAACTTCGCCACCTTTGACAAGCTCTTCTGCTTCCGCCTTGGCCTTAGCGCGTTCTTCCTCGCGGCGTTCCTTTTCGGTCAAACGGTTAAAGACGGTAATAGCGCCAATTTCTCCAAAACCAATGGCTGCATAGAGGGCTTCCTCTGTCTTGTAGCTGGTCTTTTGAAGAACCTCGTCCATGTGACGCTTGTCCATGAATTTATTGGCTACATAGCCGTTTTCTTGGAATTGGGCCATCAACATTTCACGGCCCTTGTTAACGGATAATTCCTTGTCTTGATTTTTAAAGAACTGACGAATCTTGTTGCGCGCCTTGCTGGTCTTGACCATGTTGAGCCAGTCACGACTCGGACCAAAGGAGTTGGGATTGGTGATAATTTCAACCTGATCCCCTGTCTTGAGCTTGGTTGTCAGCGGAACCATACGGCCATTGACCTTGGCACCAGTCGCTTTTTCACCGACTTTGGTATGGATTTCATAGGCAAAGTCAATCGGTCCCGAATCTTTTGGAAGGGAGCGAACCGCACCATCTGGAGTAAAGACGTAAATCTCCTCCGCCAGATAGTTTTCTTTAACAGAGTCCACAAATTCCTTGGCATCATCAGCCTGGTCTTGGAGCTCCATCATCTCCTTGATCCAGTTCATCCCAATAGCAGATTCCTTGCTGTTGACCTGCCCTTTAATGCCTTTCTTATAAGCCCAGTGAGCCGCAACCCCGTACTCAGCCACTTCGTGCATTTCTTTAGTACGAATCTGGAATTCAATCGGCCCTTTTGGCCCATAAACAGTTGTATGGATAGACTGGTAACCGTTGGCCTTACGATTGGCGATATAGTCTTTGAAGCGGCCTGGCATAGGTTTCCAAAGTTCATGCACATAACCCAGCATGGCATAGACATCACTCTGGGTATCTAAGATACAGCGAATGGCAATCAGGTCATAAATTTCCTCAAAGCGTTTCTTCTTATCCTGCATCTTGCGGTAGATCGAATAGATATGCTTAGGACGACCATAGATTTTCCCTTTGAGATTGCGTTCGGTAGCATAGTCCTCCAACTTGGTTACGACTTCATCGACCAAAGCCTCACGTTCTCTGCGTTTTTCCTTCATCATGTGGGTGATCTTGTAAAACTCAGTTGGATTGAGGTAACGGAAAGATAGATCTTCCAACTCCCACTTGACACTGGAAATCCCTAGACGATGAGCAAGTGGTGCATAAATTTCCATGGTTTCTCTGGAGATCCGTTCTTGCTTATCCTTTCGAAGGTGTTTGAGAGTCCGCATATTGTGCAAACGGTCCGATAATTTAACCAAGATAACACGGATATCCTCAGACATGGCCATAAGCATCTTGCGATGATTTTCAGCCAATTGTTCCTCAAGTGATTTGTACTCAACCTTACCAAGTTTGGTCACCCCATCAACGATAATCCGAACATCATGACCGAACTCTCTCTCCAAATCATCCAGTGTCGCATCTGTGTCTTCAACCACGTCATGCAAAAAACCACAGGCAACGGTTACGGCATCCAGCTTGAGCTTAGCCAGAATTCCTGCAACCTGAATGGGATGGATAATATAGGGCTCACCTGATTTCCGAAACTGCCCACTATGACAATCAACTGCGTAAATCAATGCTTTTTGTACAAAAGCAACGTCTTCCTTTGTTAAATATTCTTTCGTTAAAGCGACTACCTGATCGCCCGTCAAATTCACTTCTTTCGGCATCTATACTCTCCAATTCTTCCTACCATTTTATCACTTTTTTAAGGATATGAAAACTAGAAAAGCTCTGCAGTTCTATAATTTACTCCATTCCTTACAAGGATCTCAAAAAGAACAATAAACTTTAAACTGTTTTATTATTTTTATTTGATAAATTGTAAAATATAGTGCAACAAAAAAACTCATAGCGTTTCATTGGTGTAAACTGTAAGTAACCACACAAACAGAACCCGAGGAAAAACTATGAGCTACTCTCATCTTACCATAACCGATCGAATAAAGATAGAAACCTACTTGGAATTAGGTTTGAAACCTTGCCAATTTGCAAGTAAACTTAGTGTCCATAAGTCTACCATCTACTGAAATGAGACTGCCTTTTGTTGCGTAGCTTGCCAAGGTTTCAGCCAATTTCCCCCAAAAAACCAGATTGATAAAGTCGGCTTCGCGTTCCCCATTTTGGTCTTTGTAACGACGGTTCACAGCGATAGTTGCGCGCGCTACGGACTTGTCGTTGTTGGTTTTGTGCAATTCTGGTGTAGACGTCAAGCGTCCAATTAAGATAACTTTATTATACATATTCTTTCCTCCTATCTTATCATTCGTAATAGGAGGAAAATAGTGAAAAAATGTGGTATAGTATAGTTAAAAAGGAAAGTTGCAGTTTCTGCCCTTTTCCTACTAGATTTGTACAACGGCGGCTCCGATAACTATTACAAATACAACACTCCGAGCCAGAGCCCCACAGCCACTCCTCAATCATCAACCGACTCGCAAAGCAATAGCGACAGCGTCTTCTTTTGAGACAGTATGAGGAAAAATTTAAAAATACTTACAATCATTATAGCAGTGAAGCAAATGAGAAATTAAGCTCATTTGCTTCACTGCTATTGTTAATTATGCAAATCTTCTGTAGATAAACCTAAAGTTTTCCAAGCAGCTATACCACCAGATAATTCTTTTACTTTGAAATGATTTTCCAACAAGATAATGGAAGCTTTTTTAGCCATATTGCACCAAACATCCCAACAATAAACAACAATTTCCTTATCCTTAGGCAACTCCTCTAAACAGGAAGCTAAGTTATTCAGAGGAATTTCTATCGCTCCTTGAATTTTTTCTTTCTTCAAATGCGGAGGGGCATTTCGTACATCAATTAACATGAACTCTGTTCCTGATTTAGCTTGTGCCAAATAGTCCATCGGACTAATAGTCAACTCTGTTTGCAGTTTTAAAAACTCTAATTTATCCATTGTTCTTCTCCTTTATAAATTGAGCAATATCTAAGATAACCTTCTCTTGAATACCTGATAAGTCATTCAGCACTTCTTTCTCGACTCCTAGCATTTTTAACCACATTGTTTCTACAAGTTCTCTACCGCTATCTGTTAGCAACACGATGTTTTGCCGGCGATCCTGTGGATTCCGCTTCCGAAAAATTAGTCCTTTCATTTCCAAGCAATCAATTAATTGTCCAATAGTTGTTCTATCAATTTTAAGCAAATCGCCAACATTTATTTGCGTTAGCTCTTCCTTGTTAGATATGACTAACAGTATTCCATAATCTCTTGAATTTATTTGATATTCTTTCAACAATTCTGAGAAACGCCAATCCATTTCCTGAGCTATTTTGCTTAATTGAAAACCCAACGATTTATTTACATCTATATTAATCATCCTTTCTGATAATCAGTTTAACTGATTATATAACAAAAATATTTTTTTGTCAAGATAAATTGTAAAATATAGTGCAACAAAAAAACTCATAATGTTTCATTGGTGTAAACTGTAAGTAACCACACAAACAGAATCCCGAGGAAAAACTATGAGCTACTTCCATCTTACCATAACCGACCGAATAAAGAGAGAAACCTACTTGGAATTAGGTTTAAAACCTTGCCAAATTGCAAGAAAACTTGGCGTCCATAAGTCTACTATTTCAAGAGAGTTGAGACGATGTCAAAATGGTTACTCCGCAGTCTTAGCACAGGAACAGTACGACCACAAGGCTAAGCAAAAAGGTCGGAAGTCTTGTTTCACACCAAAGTTGAAAAAGGAAATTGAGAACGGTTTAAAATCCTCCTGAGGCTTTGAACAAGGCCCTATATGATATCAATCACCAACCACGAAAATGTTTAGCTTACAGAACTGCTTATGAGACTCTAGTGGATGAGTTAGAGTAAATGTTGCGCTTATTCTTGCAATTTATCATTTATTTTTATAATTAATGAGGGCATTTTATAAATAATTTGTCATTTCCTATCGTTTTTAAACACAGATTATAAAAACATTCGTAATTAACTTGATTGATTGCCTTCCATCCTGTATAATAGAGTGAAACTATTTTTGAGGAGATTTTTATGTCATCATTTCGTAAACAAGCAGCCCTTTTAGGTCTGACTGCAGCTGTATTTGCGGCTTCTACTGCACAAGCAGATGAAAAAGCTGCAAATCTAGATACTAGCACAACACCAACGCCAGTAGCAAATCAATCTGAGAAACCCGTTGCAACTACTGGAAATGAAAAGGGAACGGCATCTGAAAAAACAGACGCTCCTGCTAAGCAAGATGAAAATGCTACTCCAGTAGCAAGCACTGAAACAACCCCTTCTAAAGAAGGAAGCCTTGCAGACGACAAAGCCCTTCAACTAACAGAAGGACAGGAAGTCGATGTCCGCATCCTTGCAACAACTGACCTTCACACTAATCTAGTTAACTATGATTATTACCAAGACAAACCTGCTGAGAACGTTGGACTAGCAAAGACAGCTGTTCTCATCGAGGAAGCTAAAAAAGAAAATAGCAATACACTTCTCGTAGATAATGGAGACACCATCCAAGGAACGCCACTTGGAACTTACAAGGCCATCGTTAACCCTGTCAAAGAAGGGGAACAACACCCTATGTATGCAGCCCTTCAAAAGCTCGGTTTTGAAGCTGGTAC
The DNA here is from genome assembly GCA_963554245.1 of uncultured Streptococcus sp. Classification (GTDB taxonomy): domain Bacteria; phylum Bacillota; class Bacilli; order Lactobacillales; family Streptococcaceae; genus Streptococcus. Next base: position 2,356 of record CAUVRF010000026.1, on the reverse strand, counting down.
ACTAGGAAATCATGAGTTTAACTATGGTTTAGACTACCTCAAACGTGTCATTGATACAGCTGGAATGCCAATTGTCAACGCCAATGTTGTAGATCCTAAAACGGGCGCTTATGTCTACGACCCTTATAAAATCATCAGCAAAACCTTTGTTGATAAAACTGGTCGCAAAACGACCGTCAAAATTGGGGTGACTGGAATTGTTCCCCCTCAAATTCTCAGCTGGGACAAGGCCAACCTCGAAGGAAAAATTCAGGTCAATGACTCCGTCGAAGCTATTCAAAAGATTATCCCTGAAATGCGCAAAGCAGGTGCAGACATCACTCTTGTACTCTCTCACTCAGGCATCGGAGATGATAAGTACGAAAAAGGGGAAGAAAACGAAGGCTATCAAATTGCAAGTCTACCTGGTGTGGATGCAGTTGTAACAGGGCATTCTCACGCTGAATTTCCAAGTGGAAATGGCACTGGCTTTTATGAAAAATATGCTGGTGTTGATGGCGTAAATGGTAAGATTAATGGTACCCCTGTAACCATGGCTGGAAAATATGGGGATCACCTCGGCATTATCGACCTTAACCTTATCTACAAAAACGGAAAATGGACTGTTGCCAACAGCAAAGGTTCTATTCGTAAGATTCACACTAAGTCCAAAGACGCTGATGAACGAATCAAAGAAATTGCCAAAACAGCCCACGAAGGAACCATCCAATACGTTCGCCAACAAGTCGGAACAACAACCGCACCGATCACGAGTTATTTTGCCCTTGTCAAGGATGATCCATCTGTCCAAATCGTCAATAACGCGCAAATCTGGTATGCTAAGAAAGAACTAGCAGGGACTCCTGAAGGAAATCTTCCTATTCTCTCGGCTGCGGCACCATTTAAGGCGGGAACCCGTGGAGATGCTACTGCCTATACAGATATTCCAGCTGGCCCAATCGCCATCAAAAACGTAGCCGATCTCTACCTCTACGATAATGTCACGGCCATCCTAAAAGTCACTGGAGCTCAACTCAAAGAATGGTTGGAAATGTCTGCTGGTCAGTTCAACACGATTGATCCAACTAAAAAAGAAGCGCAACAGCTCATCAATCCAAGCTACCGCACTTATAACTTTGACGTGATTGACGGTGTAACCTATGAGTACGACGTCACCCAACCAAATAAATACGATCGCGAAGGTAAGTTAATCCACCCAGATGCTAGTCGTGTTCGCAATCTAAAATACCAAGGAAACGATGTCCGTCCAGATCAGGAATTCATCGTGGTAACCAACAATTATCGCGCAAATGGTAAATTCCCTGGTGTTCGTGATGCCAGCCTCAATCGTCTCCTCGGACTTGAAAATCGCCAGGTTATCATTAACTATATCCTCGATGTAAAAAATATCAATCCAAGTGCAGATAAAAACTGGCACTTCACAAACAGCATAAAAGGGCTGGATGTTCGTTTCTTGACAGCTGATAAGGCCAAAGACCTGGTCGGCACAGATGGTGACATTCAATATCTAGCAAGCTCTGACCAAGAAGGTTTTGGCGAATACCGCCTTCTCTATGTAGAGCCTAAGACCGAACCTGCAGAAACAAATCACCACGAAGTCCAAGATACGCAGAGACAAAATCATGGCGATGCAATCACTCTTTCAAACGGTGGGCAAACTATTATTTTACCAAGCGCTCATAATCCAGTAGCTACTACCCTACCAAATACAGGTGAGAAAACGTCTATCCTAACCTTCCTAGGTGTCATTCTAGCGGGGCTTGGACTTTCTCTCAAGAAAAAGGAAGAATAACATAATAGAAGCAAGGCGAGACTCGTCCTGCTTCTTTTTAGCCACCAAAAAACACTGCCAGATTTCTCTAGCAGTGTTTTGACATTTCATTTGCTTAGTAAACTGTTTTTTCAGTTTCTACATCGAAGAAGTGTGCTTTGTTCAAGTCAAATCCAAGTTCAACTGTTGCACCTGTTTGCAAGTAGTCACGAGCATCCACTTTGGCAACAAATTCGTCTTTACCAACTTGGCAGTAAAGGTGAGATTCTGAACCAAGCAATTCTGATACTGAGATAGTAGCTTTGACAACTGATTCTGGGAATGTTTCAAGGAAAGCAGGTTCTGCATTCACATCTTCTGGACGAATACCGAAGATCAATTCTTTTCCTTCGTAGCCTTTGTCACGAAGAACTTTCAAAGCACCTTCTGGCACTTTCAAACGGAAACCGTCAGAAACAATTTCGCTACCGACCAATTTCACATTGATGAAGTTCATAGCTGGGCTTCCGATAAATCCTGCTACAAATTTGTTAACTGGGTTTTTGTAAACTTCTTGAGGAGTACCGATTTGTTCTACACGTCCGA
>CAUVRF010000025.1:0-20408 GCA_963554245.1 uncultured Streptococcus sp. | reverse complement strand
ATAGCAAGAAAGGAACGTCTATCACAGAAGTACAAATTTTTGCGAAACAAGTTGCGGCAGCCAAACAAGGACAAGCGAGAATCCAAGTTGATGGCAAAGATTTAGCAAACTTTAACCCTGATTTGACAGACTACTATCTTGAGTCTGTAGATGGAAAAGTTCCTACAGTGACAGCAAGTGTTAGCAACAATGGTCTCGCTACCGTCGTTCCAAGTGTTCGTGAAGGTGAGCCAGTTCGTGTTATCGCGAAAGCTGAAAATGGCGACATCCTAGGAGAATACCGTCTACACTTTACAAGCAATAAAGATTTGCTCTCTCGTAAACCAGTTGCTGCGGTCAAACAAGCTCGCTTGCTACAAGTAGGGCAACCACTTGAATTGCCAACTAAGGTTCCTGTTTACTTCACAGGTAAAGATGGTTACGAAACAAAAGATTTGGCAGTTGAATGGGATGAAGTTCCAGTAGAAAATCTGACAAAAGCAGGTCAATTTACTGTTCGAGGCCGTGTCCTTGGTAGCGACCTCGTTGCTGAGTTCACTGTACGAGTGACAGACAAACTTGGTGAAGCTCTTTCAAATAACCCAGAGTATGATGAAAATAGTAACCGCGCCTTTGCTTCAGCCACTAACGACATTGATAGAAACTCCCATGACCGTGTGGACTATCTCAATGACGGAAATCATTCAGAAAATCGTCGTTGGACAAACTGGTCTCCAACACCATCTTCTAATCCAGAAGTATCAGCAGGTGTAATCTTCCGTGAAAATGGTAAGATTGTAGAACGGACTGTAGCGCAAGCCAAACTTCATTTCTTTGCAGATAGTGGTACGGATGCCCCATCTAAACTCGTTTTGGAACGTTATATTGGCCCAGAGTTTGAAGTGCCTACCTACTATTCTAACTACCAAGCCTACGATGCAGCTCATCCATTTAACAATCCAGAAAATTGGGAAGCTGTACCTTATCGTGCAGATAAAGACATCGCAGCTGGTGATGAAATCAACGTAACATTTAAAGCTGTCAAAGCCAAAGCCATGAGATGGCGTATGGAGCGTAAAGCAGATAAGAGCGGTGTTGCGATGATTGAGATGACCTTCCTTGCACCGAGTGAATTGCCTCAAGAAAGTACCCAATCGAAGATTCTTGTGGATGGAAAAGAACTTCCTGACTTCGCTGAAGATCGTCAAGACTATCAAATCACCTATAAAGGTCAACGTCCAAAAGTCTCAGTCGAAGAAAGCAATCAAGTAGCTTCAACAGTTGTAGATAGCGGAGACGATAGCCTTCCAGTACTTGTTCGCCTTGTTTCGGAAAGTGGAAAACAAGTCAAGGAATACCGTATCCAGTTGACTAAGGAAAAACCAGTTTCTGAGAAGACTGTTGCTGCTGTACAAGAAGATCTTCCAAAACTCGAATTTGTTGAAAAAGATTTGGCTTACAAGACAGTTGAGAAAAAGGATTCAAGACTGTATCTAGGTGAAACTCGTGTAGAACAAGAAGGAAAAGTTGGTAAGGAACGGATCTTTACAGTGATTAATCCTGACGGCACTAAGGAAGAAAAACTTCGCGAAGTGTTAGAAGCTCCGACAGACCGCATCGTAGAAGTAGGAACGAAACCAGGAACCTCCCTTCCAGAAGATGAAGTGAAGAACCTTGTCCTTAACAGACCAGAACTTGTAATCGAAGAAGAAATCATTGATTTCAAAGTTCAGGAACAAAAGAACGATAAGCTTCCAGTAGGTCAAACCCGTGTTCTCCAAGAAGGACAGAAAGGTATCCGTGTTCATTTGATTGAAGTTGAAAATGGCAAGCGAACTGAAAAAGAAAGCTATGATAAAGTCGTGGCTCAGGATCGCATCGTAGAAGTAGGTACAGCTGGTGAAACAACTAAACCAGTACCTCAAGAATCTACAAAACCACAAGTATCAGAAAAAACAGATACAAAACAAAACACTTCAAGTGCAGTTGGTCAGGTTCAAAAAGAGCAGTTACCAAATACAGGAAGTGCAGAAGGTCAAGCAGCAGTAGCAGCAGGCTTAGCTCTTCTTGGTTTGAGTGCAGGATTAGTGGCCACTAAAGGCAAAAAAGAGGATTAGATATTTTTGATACCTTATTTGCTATTTAAGACCTGAGGGAAACTCTCGTCTCAGATAAAAAGTCCTTAGAATACAAGTTTCTAAGGACTTTTCTTTGTGTAAAATCGTATAATTTTACTATCTGTGTAATTTTGGAGAGAAAGCAAGAATCCCTAGAAGGCATTTTCTAGAGATTCCATTATTGTTTCAGTAAGAACAATTCGACAATCATTGCTATATAGATGATTAAGGTAAGGAGAAAACCGGCTCTCCAGAAGAATTTGATGAATTTAGGGTAATAAAAACTTCGTTTTTTGACAAGGAAAAAGACTACAAGGAGGATTGCTAGGAGAGAAAGTGCGACACCAAGTCGCGGTAGAAAGTTGTGGGTAAAGGCTTTAGCAGTAATCAGATAGTACTCAAATACCAACAGTGGAAAAGCTAGATCCGCGAAATTAAATCCTATTTTCCTAAGTCCAAAAAGCTTGGTGACAATAAAGCAAACCACCAAGGTTAATATCAATAATAAAATAGATGCTATTTTCATTAAAATCATACCCATATTGTATCATAAAAAAACGCTAAAGGAAATGAGAAACAAGGGAATTTGTAGGAAAGTCAGGCTTTTGAGATTGTAGGTGTTTTTTGTTATAATGAAAGTTATGAAATCTTATAATACCTTGAATGATTATTATCGAAAACTTTTTGGAGAAAAGACTTTCAAAGTTCCTATTGATGCGGGATTTGACTGTCCCAATCGTGATGGAACTGTGGCTCATGGGGGCTGTACTTTTTGTACGGTTTCAGGTTCTGGAGATGCCATCGTAGCACCGGATGCTCCTATCCGTGAGCAATTTTATAAGGAAATTGACTTTATGCACCGCAAATGGCCAGATGTTAAAAAGTATCTAGTTTATTTCCAAAACTTTACCAACACCCATGAAAAGGTGGAAGTGATTCGGGAACGTTATGAGCAGGCTATCAACGAGCCAGGTGTAGTAGGAATCAATATCGGAACACGGCCAGACTGTTTACCCGATGAAACCATCGAATATTTGGCTGAGTTGTCGGAACGCATGCATGTGACGGTAGAATTGGGCTTACAGACAACCTTTGAAGCAACCTCTGACCTGATTAACCGTGCTCATTCCTATGAATTGTATGTTGAAACAGTAAAACGCTTGAGGAAATATCCCAAGATTGAGATTGTTTCCCATTTAATCAATGGTTTGCCCGGTGAGACTCATGAGATGATGGTCGAAAATGTCCGCCGCTGCGTAATGGATAATGATATACAAGGTATTAAGCTGCACTTGCTTCACCTCATGACCAATACACGGATGCAGCGGGATTACCACGAAGGACGCTTGCAACTGATGAGTCAGGATGAGTATGTCAAGGTCATTTGTGACCAACTAGAAATCATTCCTAAGCATATCGTCATCCATCGAATTACAGGAGATGCACCTAGAGATATGCTGATTGGTCCTATGTGGAGCCTCAATAAATGGGAAGTGCTAAATGCTATTGAAACTGAGATGCGACGTCGTGGAAGTGTGCAAGGATGCAAAGTTGAGGTATAGGAGTAACATGAGAAGGTATTTAGAAAAATTTAGTTCACGTAATGTCGACTTGAGTAATGCATTTTTAAAAGAGAAGGAAATAAGTGCAAAAAATAGATTCAAACTAATTAATAATTGCTCTTTTATTATAATGTTTTTATCTTTTTTTCTAACTTTTTTCGACAGATATGACTGTGTGAAAGTTACAGTATTAATTATTGGGTTAATATTTTCATTGCTTTTGATATATGATTTTAGAGATATAATGACGGTACTTATAAATGAGGTGAAACCAGATAAATTTAACCCAAAAACTACAAAAAGAATCAATCAATACTTCACTACATACCAAAAAAATTTTAAAAAAATGAAAATGCTAGATAGGGTACGAACCTTAATAGAAAATGGGATATCGGTCTCAATTTCAATGATTCCTATATTTCAATGGGAAATTGTTAGTTTACAGAGTCTACTTTTATTATTCCCATTATTAATTAATTTAATTATTTTTGAAGTACTAACTTGGAAAAGTTATGATAAAAAATCTACTTTCTATTTAAAGATTATTATTTTACTTACTTCGCCTTTTCAAATATCAGTGAATATTCTTTTACTTAGTTACAAAAGTATCTTAGGAAATGGAGTAGCGCAAGTCTGTTGTTTAATTATAATTGTGATGTTTATTTTATTGTATAAAAGATACAATAAAAGATGGGAGAAAGGTAAATGAAAAGACCACTTGAGATGGCACATGATTTTTTGGCGGAAGTTGTGACAAAAGAGGATATCGTAGTGGATGCGACCATGGGTAATGGCCATGATACCCTTTTTCTAGCCAAGTTAGCCAAGCAAGTCTATGCCTTTGATATCCAGGAGCAGGCTTTGGAGAAGACGCAAGAGCGTTTGGATCAGGCTGGAATGACAAATGCCCGATTAATCTTGCAAGGTCATGAGACACTAGATCAATTTGTGACAGAAGCTAAGGCAGGGATTTTTAATCTGGGTTATTTACCTTCTGCTGACAAATCCGTCATCACCCAACCTCAGACTACTATTGAAGCCTTAGAAAAGCTGTGTCATTTGCTTGTCAAAGGAGGACGGATTGCCATTATGATCTACTATGGTCATGAGGGAGGAGACACCGAGAGGGATGCTGTGTTGGATTTTGTTAGCCAGTTGAACCAACAAGAGTATACAGCTGCCATTTATCGGACTCTCAACCAAGTTAATAATCCACCGTTTTTAGTTATGATTGAAAAATTAGAAAGGTATAGACATGGATAAACAATACCTTCGTGAGAAGCTTGAGGCAATGCGCCAAAATTTTGTCGAGTCAACGCATCACGAGCGAGCAGTCGGGGTGCTCGACGAAGCACATATGAGCAAGAAAATGCTTAAAATTAAGAAAAAATTAGTGGCTCTTGAAATGGAACGATGCCAGAAAAAAATTGAGCACAAAGACTGTTCTAAGATTGATCAGAAAATCCAAGAGCAAAAGGAGATTTTTGAATCTTGTTGTAAAAAAGATTAAGGAGGAATTGTGTGGAATTACTCATTTACTTGATTCTATTTTTATTTGTCTTAATCATTTCAACCACGACCAATAAACTTCTCCCTTTTTTGCCCCTTCCTCTTGTACAAATTCTTTTGGGGATTGGGATTGGTTTATTTGTTCCCGATGCGGACTTTCATCTCAATACAGAGCTGTTTCTAGCCATGGTTATTGGTCCCTTACTTTTCCGGGAGGCAGAAGAAGCGGATATTACGTCCATTTTGAAGCATTGGCGGATTGTCGTCTTTCTGATCTTTCCTGTGATTTTTATCTCGACCTTAAGCTTGGGGGGCATGGCTCACTTCCTTTGGATGACTCTTCCTTTGGCGGCCTGTTTAGCAGTTGGAGCGGCACTTGGGCCAACAGATTTGGTTGCCTTTGCATCTCTTTCTGAACGTTTTCGTTTTCCCAAACGGGTTTCTAATATCCTAAAAGGGGAAGGACTCTTAAATGATGCTTCTGGTTTGGTTGCCTTTCAGATGGCTCTTGCTGCTTGGACAACAGGAACGTTTTCATTCAGCCAAGCAGGAACTTCCCTAGCACTTTCTATCTTTGGTGGTTTTGTAGTCGGTTTTGTGACGGCTATGGTCAATCGTTTCTTGCATAGCTTTTTGCTGAGTGTACGAGCGATAGATATAGCCAGTGAACTATTGCTAGAGCTAAGTTTGCCACTCATGACCTTTTTCATTGCAGAAGAGTTTCATGTTTCAGGGATTATCGCAGTAGTGGTTGCAGGTATTTTGAAGGCCAGTCGCTTTAAGAAAATTACGCTCCTTGAGGCTCAGGTAGACACCGTGACGGAGACCGTCTGGCACACCGTGACCTTTATGCTAAATGGATCAGTCTTTGTTCTCTTGGGAATGGAATTAGAGTTGATAGCAGAGCCGATTTTGTCTAATTCTCTCTACAATCCCCTTCTTTTACTGATTTCAGTTGTCGTTCTGACATTCTTGCTTTTTGCGATCCGCTTTGTCATGATTGCTGGTTTTTACTTTGTGAGGACGCGTCGACTTAAGAAAAAAATTCATAAGTACATGAAAGATATGCTTCTTTTGACCTTCTCTGGTGTCAAAGGGACAGTATCTATCGCGACCATTCTTCTCATACCAAGTCATTTAGAGCAGGAATATCCTTTGTTGCTCTTCCTAGTAGCAGGCGTTACATTGTTAAGTTTTTTAACGGGTTTACTGGTTCTCCCTCACTTATCTGAGGAACAAGAGGAAAGCAAGGATCATTTGATGCATATTGCGATTCTAAATGATGTGGCTGCAGAATTAGAAAAAGAACTGGACCATCACAAGAATAAACTTCCTCTTTATGCAGCTATTGATAATTACCATGGTCGGATTGAAAATCTCATCCTTAGTCAGGAAAATAAAAGAGTCCAAGAGGACTGGGAGTCTCTCAAGCTTCTTATCTTGAGTATTGAGAGTGACGGTTTGGAGCAAGCCTACGAAGAAAATAGAATCAGCGAGCGTGGCTATCGAGTTTACCAACGTTACCTAAAAAACATGGAGCAGAGTATCAATCGGAATTTCGCTTCTAGAGTGACTTATTACTTCCTAGTTTCCTTACGGATACTGCGCTTTCTACTCCATGAAATGTTTACCTTTGGCAAAACTTTCCGTAGTTGGATAAATGAAGAATCTCGTAAACTACTAGCAGTTGACTATGATCAGATTTCAGAGTTGTATTTGGAAAATACAGAGTTGATTATCGAGAGTTTGGAAAACCTAAAAGGGGTTTACAAGAGTTCTCTGATTAGTTTTATGCAAGAATCTCGTCTACGCGAGACGGCCATTATCGGAAGTGGTGCCTTTGTTGAGCGGGTTATCAATCGCATCAAGCCAAACAATATTGATGAAATGCTACGAGGCTACTATCTCGAACGTAAGGCAATCTTTGAATACGAAGAAGCTAAACTGATAACAGCCAAGTATGCCAAAAAACTACGCCAAAATGTGAATAATTTAGAGAATTATTCTCTGAAAGAGGCCGCAAATACTTTACCTTATGATATGCTAGATTTAATCAGAAGAACTTAGATGATGAAGAAAATGACGGAGGATGGAACATGAAAAAGTGGTGGAAAGAGCTGATGGACAGGCCCTTATTGAAAGCTTTTTTGCATTATTATCAAGCATCTGATAGTGAGTTGACCAGTGTTGCGGTTGCCTACTATTGGTTGATTTCAATCTTTCCTTTGCTAATGATAATGGTCAATATTTTGCCTTATTTTCAGATTCCAGTCTCAAATTTCTTACTGACGATCAAGGAATTTTTGCCCGATACGGTGTATGATGTGGTCGCCAAGATTGTCCGAGAAGTTCTGACTCAACCATCGACTGGTTTGCTGAGTTTTGCTGTTTTGTCAGCCCTATGGACCTTTTCAAAATCAATGGATTTCCTTCAAAAAGCCTTTAACAAAGCCTATGGAGTAACCAAGAGTCGAGGAATTATCTCCCATCAGTTGATGAGTTTGCTTGTTAGCCTCGGCTTGCAGATTCTTTTTGCCCTAGCCTTGTTTTTGAGTATGTTTGGTCGCATGTTGCTCAACCTCCTCAAAACTTACTGGCAATCAGACAGCCCGCTATTTTCCTACCTGCAAGATTTTACAGGCCCTCTAGTCTATGCTTTGATCTTTGCCATTCTAGTCATGATTTACTATTTCCTTCCAAAAGTAAAAGCACCACGAATTCGCTATGTTTTACCAGGAAGTGTCTTTGTCTTGCTAACTCTTATCGGTTTATTGAATATCTTTTCTGTCTATTTTAATAACTATGTCAATCACCTAGTCGATGTCCGTTTTTTCAGTTCCATCATCGTGGTAGTCATGATGTTCTGGTTTATTCTTATTGCAAAGATTTTGATTATCGGAGCGGTTATCAATGCCAGTGTTCAGAGCTTGAAAGATCCAAAGTTTAGTATGGAATGATTAGAAAAATCCCTATTAGGTTTCCTAATAGGGATTTTCTTAATAGATAAACATGGCATCACCGAAACTGAAGAAGCGGTAGTGTTCTTGGATGGCATGGTGATAGGCATCTAGGACTAAGTCACGGCCTGCAAAGGCAGAAACCAACATGACGAGAGTTGATTTTGGCAGATGGAAGTTGGTTGAAAAGGCATCCACAACCTTCCATTCGTAGCCTGGTTTGATAAAGATATTGGTCCAACCAGAATCTGCTTGGATTTGCCCGTCAAACTTGGAACCAATAGTCTCTAACGTGCGGATAGAAGTAGTTCCGACAGCGATGACACGACCACCATTTTCTTTGACAGATCGAAGGGTGGCAGCCGCATCCTCAGAAAGCTGATAGAATTCTGAGTGCATTTCGTGTTCGTCTAGATTATCCACAGAAACAGGTCTAAAGGTTCCGAGTCCGACATGGAGAGTCAAATAGACCAGATGGACACCCTTGGCTTGGATTTCTGCCAGTAGCTCTTTGGTGAAGTGCAATCCAGCAGTCGGTGCAGCAGCAGAGCCACTTTCCTTGGCGTAAACGGTTTGATAGCGTTCACGGTCATCCAATTTTTCATGGATATAAGGTGGCAGAGGCATTTCTCCCAGACTTTCCAAAACTTCTAGGAAAATTCCTTGGTATTCAAAGCGGACAATGCGGCCCCCGTGGGTCAATTCTTCCGTAACAACAGCGCTGAGGCGGCCATCGCCAAAGCTGACACGAGTACCAACCTTGAGACGTTTGGCAGGTTTAGCCAGAACTTCCCACTCATCACCACTAGTATTTTTGAGTAGGAGAAGCTCCACATGGCCTCCCGTCTTTTCCTTTTGGCCATACAGGCGGGCAGGGAGAACGCGAGTGTCGTTCATGACAAGGGCATCACCAGGTTCCAACATATCAATAATAGAGTGGAAGTGTTTATCATGCATTTCTCCCGTCTCGCGATTAACGATAAGGAGTTTGGAGGCATCACGTTTTTCAAGTGGTGTTTGGGCAATCAATTCCTCTGGTAAGTGGAAATCAAAATCAGCTGTATTCATTTTTTCATCATTCTTTCTAAGTTCTAATCCTATCCATTATAACATGTTTCAAGTTTGGACGCTCTTTTTTTAGAAATTAAATCGTTTTCACTTGACAAAAATTGGTCTATACCATATAATAAATATAGAAACATGGAGGATATAAAATGAAAGTTATAAAAGTTGAGAATCAAGTCGAAGGTGGAAAAGTAGCTTTTGAGATTTTGAAGGAAAAATTGGCCAATGGTGCTCAAACATTAGGACTTGCGACAGGAAGCAGCCCGCTTGAGTTTTACAAGGAAATCGTTGAGAGTGACCTTGATTTTTCAAATCTGACTAGTGTGAACCTTGATGAGTATGTAGGGCTTGATGGGGACAATCCACAGTCTTACCGTTACTTCATGCAGGAAAACTTGTTCAACCAAAAACCATTTAAGGAAAGTTTCTTGCCACGTGGTGTTAAGGATAATGCTGAAGAAGAAGTTGAACGCTACAATCAAATTTTAGCTGACCATCCTGTTGATTTGCAAATCTTGGGGATTGGTCGCAATGGACACATCGGTTTTAACGAGCCAGGAACTCCATTTGATAGCCAAACGCATTTAGTAGAACTAGACCAGTCTACAATCGAAGCCAATGCTCGCTTCTTTGACAAGATTGAAGACGTTCCAACTCAAGCCATCTCAATGGGGATTAAAAACATCTTGGATGCCAAGTCAATTATTCTCTTTGCTTACGGTGAGTCGAAAGCAGAAGCCATTGCTGGCACAGTATCAGGCCCAGTGACTGAGAACCTCCCAGCAAGTAGCCTACAAAACCACCCTGATGTGACTATTATTGCGGATGCTGAAGCGCTCAGCTTGCTTGAAAAGTAAAATGACAAAAACCACTTGCTCTTTGGAGTGAGTGGCTTTTTACTTCAAATGTTCACTATCCTGCTAAAAGTGGTATAATATAGCTATACGAGGAGGTCCAAACTTTGATTTATATAATCGGTTTTATTTGTTTTTTACTTTTAATGTTTCTGTTTAGTCGCTTAATTCAGCAATCAAAGAATCCCTCGGGCTTTCTAGGAAAACGAATGATGAAATTGTGGAATCGAGCCTATCTCCCCATGTTTGTATGGGCAATTCGTCATCTGGATAGGACATTTTACCCTGCAATCTTAGATGTAGGAGTTGGGAATGGCCGTTCAACCATCCAACTGAAAGAAACTTTTCCGCAAAGTACTATAACTGGAATTGATATTTCAGATGTAGCAATAGCTCAAGCCAAACAGATAGAGATAACTAATATAAATTTTGAACGAAGAGACGTTAGGGATACAGGCTTTTCTGATGAAAGTTTTGATTTAATCACAGCTTTTCAAACTCATTTTCATTGGCAGGATCTAGAGGCTTCTTTTATGGAACTTCGAAGAATACTCAAATCAGACGGGATGCTCTTACTGGCTTGTGAATATAACAAGTTGTCTTACTTTTTACCAGAGGTCCAAAGCGAAGAAGCATTTAGACGATTCTTGTTGTTAATAGGGTTTGAGCTTATAACTAGTCAAAGAAAGGGAGCGTGGATCCTTTATAAAATTGTTAAACATTAATGGAGGTACAGTCATGAAACAATTATTTTTATGTTCATACTTTGCTGGAGTCAAAAAGCTTTTTAGCGATTATGCAAAGGAAAAGAATCTAGAAAATAAGGTTTTATTTATTCCTACCGCTGGGAACAAAGAGGATTATACTGCCTATATCGATGAGGCTCAGCAAACATTCAAAGATTTAGGATTTGAGATAGAGGTTCTAGATATTGCTTCTTGTGATCGAGAAACTGCTCAGGCAAAGATTTTCCAAAGCAAGATTCTTTATATCTCAGGTGGGAATACATTTTATTTATTACAAGAATTAAAGAAAAAACAACTTCTATCTCTCATCAAAGAGCAAATAAGAGATGGGTTGGTCTATGTGGGAGAATCAGCAGGGGCTATCATTACAGCCAAGGATATTGACTACAATAAACTCATGGACGACAAGACGGTAGCGACAGAGTTATCTGATACAGCGGGATTGGATGAAGTGGATTTTTATATCCTTCCACATTATGGTGAGGAACCTTTTACCGATAGTAGCAAAAAGACCTTTGAAATGTATAAAAAGCAGCTTGAATTGCTACCGCTTCATAACCACCAAGCAATTATCGTTAACGATGAGCAAATAGATATCTTGACAATAGAATAACAGCGTGGTTGGAAGAACATTAATATTTTACCAATAAAACGATTAGCGGTTGATAATTCATTTAGTGGGAATCTGCCATGGATAGATTAATTTTATGAATTCAAGAAGGGAAAAGTTATGAAAATAAAAACGTTAGATAAAATAGGTGGGATTGTTTTCTTGTTTCTAACGATTACTACCATTGTCGTTTTTTTATCAGATACGAGCTTCTTTGAGTGGGCGTTTACTAGACACCAGAATACTCTGAGTTGGTATATTCGCCCTCTCTTTATTATTCCAATTGTAATGGGAGCTTATAAAAAATCCTATAGCCTGATTTTCTTTTCTATATTTTGCCTATTTACTAGCATGTTCTGGTTCCCAAAGCCGGAAATAGTTGATGTAAAAGTAATTGAGTTTTTGAATTTTGAGAAGACTTATTTTACGAGCGGATGGAGTATTGAAAAAGTTATCATTCTGGCGACGATTCTAGCATTTTTTACGGCGATTATATCCTTAACATGGAGTAGACGTTGGTATGGATTATTAGCAACGGTAGTGATCGGAGCTTTTCTGAAGGTTGCCCATAGTCTTTTATTTAGTGGAGGAAGTGGTATATCGATTGTAAAACCAGCTGTTTTGGGCTTGATTCTCTGCATCTTAGTGATTTACTTCATCTTCAAAAGAAGAAAGTAAAAATAATAGAAGTTTATGGTTGCTTTTCTCTTGACAATTATTCACTTTGTGTGTAAAATGGAATAGATCTTGAACTTGAAGGGAGTGAAAAAAATGTCTAAAACAGTAGTACGTAAGAATGAATCTCTTGACGATGCACTTCGTCGTTTCAAACGTGCGGTTACTAAAGCTGGTACTCTTCAAGAAACACGCAAACGTGAATTCTATGAAAAACCTTCTGTAAAACGTAAACGTAAATCAGAAGCAGCTCGTAAACGTAAAAAATTCTAATTTGAAATGAAAGGCTAGACTTATCTAGCCTTTTTTCTTTCCAAATAAATACTGTAAATCCTGCAAAAAAAGGAAACTTCCTACCACAATTTGATATAATAGTAGGGAGAACTCGATTGAAGGAGGAAATTATGTCGGTTTTAGTAAAAGAAGTCATTGAAAAGCTCAGATTAGACATTGTTTATGGTGAAGGCGATTTACTTGAAAAAGAAATCAATACTGCGGACATTTCTCGACCAGGTCTGGAAATGACGGGCTATTTTGATTACTATACTCCGGAGCGGCTTCAACTGTTGGGAATGAAGGAATGGTCCTATTTAGTCTCCATGTCTTCTCACAACCGTTATAAGGTGTTGACTAAGATGTTTCAACCAGAAACACCAGTGGTTATTGTTGCGCGTGGTTTAGTAGTTCCAGAAGAAATGTTGAAAGCTGCCAGGGAATGTAAGATTGCGATTTTAACCAGTCGAACAGCTACTAGTCGCCTATCAGGAGAATTATCTAGCTATTTGGATTCTCGTTTGGCAGAACGGACCAGTGTTCATGGTGTCTTGATGGACATTTATGGCATGGGTGTCTTAATCCAAGGGGATAGCGGTATCGGTAAGAGTGAAACTGGTCTGGAACTTGTGAAACGTGGACACCGTTTGGTGGCAGATGATCGTGTAGATATTTTTGCAAAAGACGAAATGACTCTTTGGGGAGAGCCAGCTGAAATTTTGAGGCATTTACTTGAGATCCGTGGAGTGGGGATTATTGATGTGATGAGTCTCTACGGAGCAAGTGCAGTTAAGGATTCTTCACAAGTTCAACTAGCAGTTTATTTGGAAAACTACGATACACATAAGACCTTCGATCGCTTAGGAAATAATGCTGAAGAAATCGAAATTTCTGGTGTAGCCATTCCACGTATCCGCATCCCAGTAAAAACAGGACGCAATATTTCTGTTGTCATTGAAGCGGCTGCCATGAACTACCGTGCTAAGGAAATGGGCTTTGATGCGACACGTTTATTTGAAGAACGCTTGACAAATCTGATCGCTCAAAATGAGGTGAAAAATGATTAATCCAGTCGCATTTGAAATCGGTCCTTTTTCTATTCGTTGGTATGCTTTGTGTATTGTAGCTGGTTTAGTTTTAGCAGTTTATCTTGCCATGAAAGAAGCTCCTAAAAAGAAAATCCTATCAGATGATATTTTGGATTTCATTCTGATTGCTTTTCCAGTTGCGATTTTAGGTGCTAGACTATACTACGTACTCTTTCGCTTAGATTATTATCTGCAAAATCCAGGTGAAATCATCGCCATCTGGAATGGTGGTTTGGCCATTTACGGAGGTTTGATAGCGGGCGCTATTGTCCTTTATATCTTTGCAGATAGAAAGCTGATCAATACTTGGGATTTCTTAGATATTGCAGCACCGAGCGTCATGGTTGCCCAGAGTTTAGGGCGCTGGGGAAACTTCTTTAACCAAGAAGCCTACGGTGCAGCGGTAGATAGTTTGGATTATTTGCCAGGCTTCATTCGTGACCAGATGTATATTGACGGTAGCTACCGTCAGCCGACCTTCTTATATGAGTCGGTTTGGAATCTGATTGGATTTGCTTTAATTCTGATTTTTAGACGAAAATTAAAGGGAATCAGACGTGGTCAGATCACTGCTTTCTACTTGATTTGGTATGGCTTTGGTCGTATGATTATCGAAGGAATGCGGACGGATAGTCTCATGTTCTTTGGTCTGCGAGTTTCCCAATGGTTATCAGTTATCCTTATCGGACTCGGTATTTTTATCATACTTTATCAAAATCGAAAGAAAGCCCCTTTCTATCATACAGAGGAGGAAAAATAAATGTTAGAAGTTGCATATATACTTGTTGCGATTGCTTTGATTGTCTGTTTAGTCTATTTGACAATCACGATTCAAAAAGCCGGTCGTATGATTGATGAAACAGAGAAAACCATCAAAACCTTGAGCTCAGATGTGAACGTTACCTTGCATCAGACCAATGAATTGTTGGCTAAGGTCAATGTGTTAGCAGACGATATTAACGTCAAAGTTGCGACGATTGATCCACTTTTTACAGCTGTGGCGGACTTGTCTGAGTCAGTATCTGACCTCAACCAACATGCACGTGTCTTAGGTAAAAAAGCTTCATCTGCTGGTTCAAAGACCATTAAAACAGGTGCAAGCTTGTCCGCTCTTCGTTTCGCAAGTAAATTTTTCAAAAAATAAAAAAGGAGAAATCTTATGGGAAAACTATCCTCTATCCTTTTAGGAACAGTTTCAGGTGCAGCTCTTGCTTTGTTTTTGACGAGTGACAAGGGCAAGCAAGTTTGTAGTCAAGCTCAGGATTTTCTAGATGATTTGAGAGAAGATCCAGAATATGCTAGAGAGCAAGTCTGTGAAAAACTAACAGAAGTGAAGGAACAGGCAACTGACTTTGTGCTGAAAACAAAGGAACAAGTAGAATCTGGTGAAATTACTTTTGATAGTGTCCTTGACCAAGCTAAAAACTGTGCTCGACAAGCGACAGAAGCATCCAAGGAAACCTTTAACAATCTCAAGGAGCAGTGGCAGGAGCAGTCAGAAACTCCAGACGTTGCTGAAGACCAAGAAGAAATCATCATAGATATTACTGAAGTATAAGGTATCACCATCTCTGGTTTTTGGAGATGGTGATTTTTATCTGCAAGCCTGTCTTTGTGGTATAATAAATACTATGCAGAAAAAACCAACGTCCGCCTACGTGCATATTCCCTTTTGCACACAGATTTGTTATTATTGTGACTTTTCAAAAGTTTTTATCAAGAATCAACCAGTAGATAGTTACCTGGAGCATCTGCTAGAAGAGTTTCGTTCTTATGATATCCAAAAGTTGTCAACTCTCTACATTGGAGGTGGGACGCCAACGGCTTTGTCAGCTCCGCAATTAGAGGTGCTCTTGGATGGCTTGACTAAAAATCTAGACTTGTCTGTCTTGGAAGAATTGACCATTGAGGCCAACCCAGGCGACTTGAACGCGGATAAGATTGCGGTTTTGAAACAGTCGCCAGTCAATCGTGTTTCTTTAGGTGTGCAGACTTTTGATGACAAAATGCTGAAAAAGATTGGGCGCAGTCATTTGGAGAAGGATATTTATGAGAATATCGACCGCCTCAAACTGGCTGGTTTTGACAATATCTCCATCGACCTAATTTACGCTCTTCCTGGTCAGACCATGGATCAGGTCAAGGAAAATGTGGCTAAGGCCATTTCGCTTGATATTCCTCATATGAGCCTTTATAGCTTGATTTTGGAGAATCATACGGTCTTTATGAACCGTATGCGTCGAGGGAAATTGCCCTTGCCCAAGGAAGAGTTAGAAGCAGAGATGTTTGAGTACATCATTGCAGAACTTGAGCGAGCCGGCTTTGAGCATTATGAGTTTTCCAATTTCTCCAAGCCAGGCTTTGAAAGTCGCCACAATCTCATGTACTGGGATAATGCTGAGTACTATGGTATCGGTGCGGGTGCTTCAGGTTATGTGGACGGAGTTCGTTATAAAAACCACGGTCCTATTCGACATTATCTCAGTGCGGTAGAGGCAGGAGATGCTCGGATAACTGAAGAACGCCTGAGCCAAAAGGAGCAGATGGAAGAAGAAATGTTTTTGGGACTTCGCAAGAAATCTGGGGTTTCCATGGCTAGATTTGAGGAAAAATTCGGACGTTCCTTTGATGGACTTTATGGCGAGATCATCAGAGACTTGGTTCACCAAGGCCTTATGCAGATCTACGGTGATCGTGTCCGAATGACAAAGAGGGGTCTCTTCTTGGGAGACACTGTAGCAGAACGATTTATTTTGGAGTAGAACAATGGGCTTAACTTATCAAATGAAAATGAAAATTCCTTTTGATATGGCGGACATGAACGGTCATATCAAACTTCCAGATGTGATTTTGCTGTCCTTGCAAGTATCAGGTATGCAGTCAATTGAGCTGGGAGTTAGCGACAAGGATATGTTAGAACGCTACAATCTGGTCTGGATTATTACAGACTATGCGATTGACGTGGTACGTTTGCCTCGCTTTGCTGAGGAGATTACGATTGAAACAGAAGCCTTAACTTACAATCGTCTTTTTTGCTACCGCCGTTTCACTATCTATGATGAAGCAGGTCAAGAAATCATTCGCATGGTAGCAACCTTTGTTCTTATGGACAGAGACAGTCGTAAAGTCCATGCTGTCGAACCGGAGATTGTTGCTCCTTATCAGTCTGAGTTTGATAAAAAACTGATCCGTGGGCCAAAGTATGCAAATCTAGAAAACCCGTTCAGTAAAGACTACCATGTTCGTTTTTACGACTTGGATATGAATGGTCATGTTAATAACAGTAAATACTTGGATTGGATTTTTGAGGTTATGGGAGCAGATTTTTTGACCAAGTATATTCCAAAGAAAATCAATCTCAGATATGTCAAAGAAGTGCGACCAGGTGGAATGATTGCTTCAGCTTATGAACTCAAGGGACTAGAAAGCAAGCATGAGATTATCAGTGATGGGGAGATCAATGCTCAAGCTATGATTACGTGGCAAGAAATTGAAGGCAATTAGAAAGGACGATATGGCTTATAAAGGTTATTTAATTGATTTAGACGGAACCATTTACAAGGGGAAAGACCGAATTCCCGCGGGTGAGGCTTTTGTCCATGAGTTACAAAAAAGAGAAATTCCCTACCTCTTTGTGACTAACAATACAACCCGAACTCCTGAGAGTGTACAAGAGATGTTGGCTAAGAATTTTAATATCAACACGCCTTTATCAACTGTCTACACAGCGACTTTGGCAACCATCGACTATATGAATGACTTGGGATTGGAAAAGACAGTCTATGTCATCGGAGAAGCAGGACTCAAGGATGCCATTCAGGCGGCTGGTTATGTCGAAGACAAGGAAAATCCTGCCTATGTGGCAGTTGGACTGGACTGGCAAGTCGACTATGAAAAATTTGCGACGGCGACTCTAGCCATTCAAAAGGGGGCTCACTTTATCGGAACCAATCCAGACCTCAATATCCCGACGGAACGTGGTCTTTTGCCAGGGGCTGGTTCACTAATTACACTTCTTGAAGTGGCAACACGGGTCAAACCAGTTTATATCGGAAAACCCAATGCTATCATTATAGACAAGGCGGTTGAGCACTTAGGTTTGAAAAGAGAAGAATTGCTCATGGTTGGGGACAACTACCTGACAGATATCCGAGCAGGGATTGACAATGGCATTCCAACGCTCTTGGTGACAACAGGTTTTACCAAGACAGAAGAAGTAGCAGACCTACCAATCGCACCGACACATGTGGTTTCTAGCCTTGCGGAGTGGAATTTTGATGAAGACTAAACTGACCTTTTGGGGAAGTATGCTCTTTCTCCTCTCACTGTCTATCCTCTTAACTATTTATCTGGCTTGGATTTTCTATCCCATGGAGATTCAATGGCTGAACTTAGCGAATCGAGTCTATCTAAAGCCAGAAACCATTCAGTACAACTTTCATATCTTGATGAATTACCTGACCAATCCCTTTAGTCAGGTCTTAGAGATGCCAGATTTTCGTTCATCAGCGGCTGGTTTACATCATTTTGCGGTGGTGAAGAATCTCTTTCACCTAGTTCAGCTAGTTGCCCTAGTGACACTACCAAGTTTCTATTTCTTTGTTAGAAAGATAGTGAAAAAAGGCTTTTTGCCCCTATATCGTAAAAGTATCCTGATTCTAGTGCTATTACCTCTAGTCATTGGGCTTGTGGGAGTGCTGATTGGTTTTGAGCAATTCTTTACTCTTTTCCATCAGATTCTCTTTGTGGGAGATGATACCTGGCTTTTTGATCCAGCAAAGGATCCAGTTATTCTGATTTTGCCAGAGATCTTCTTCCTCCATGCTTTTTTACTTTTCTTTGCCTTGTATGAAGGAATGTTTGGTTTCCTCCTTGTTAAAGCTTCAAGGAAATAGAGGATAACATTCTGTATTTTTAATAAAAAACGAGAGAAGTTGTCCTGCTCCCTATTTAGTGTTAGGTTATCCTAAAGATAAACTTGCAAAGCAGGAGATTTTTGCAGAAAACAGTCTATTTTCTATGAAAAAATAGGCTTTTTTTCTAAAAATACCTAGTCAAGCGCTTTATTTTTTTGTATAATAGAAATAGCAAGTATAGATAAAAGAAGAGAAAAGCATGATTACACTATTTTTATCACCGAGTTGTACATCATGTCGTAAGGCAAAGGCTTGGTTAGAGACGCATAAAGTGCCCTTTCAAGAGCATAATATTATGACTAGTCCTTTAACAAGAAAAGAATTACAACATATTCTTTCCTTGACCGAAAATGGTACTGATGACATCATTTCAACTCGTTCAAAAATTTTTCAAAAATTGGATATTGATGTAGAGAGTATCTCGGTATCGGAGTTGCTTCAGTTGATTGAGCAATATCCTAGTCTTTTGCGTCGCCCAATTATTATAGATACCAAACGCATGCAGATCGGTTTTAATGAAGATGAGATTCGTGCTTTTCTCCCTCGTAGTTACCGTAAGCAAGAACTAAAAGAAGCAAGAATGAGAGCTGGTATTAGTTAATGAACAAACAGTATAGTTACCCACTAGATTTGTCGTGGAGCACTGAAGAACTTGCTTCAGTGCTTTCTTTTTTTAATGATGTTGAAGCTGCTTATGAAGATAAGGTAGAAGCAAAAAAACTGCTAGAGTCTTACAAGGAATTCAAATTGGTCGTGCCAAGCAAGAGTGAAGAGAAACGTTTGGGACGAGAATTTGAAACAGTTAGTGGTTATTCGCTTTACCGAGCAGTTCAGGCTGCCAAGGAAAAAAGAGAAGGGAAGATTTCTCTTGAAAACTAAATTTGAATTTGCCAAACAGATTGTGAAGGAAGCTGCTGCCTATATTTTGGCTCACATGAAAGAAGATTTGCAGGTTGAGCGCAAGTCTTCCCCTACTGACTTGGTGACGCGTTTGGACAAGGAGGTCCAGGAACTCTTGGTTGAACGGATCAAGTACTCCTATCCTGAGGACTTGATTTGCGCGGAAGAGGGTTGTTTACGTGCTGCAGTCGGTCAAGGTTCCGTTTGGGTGATTGATCCCATTGACGGTACCAATAACTTTGTCGCCCAGCAGGAAGATTTTGCCGTGATGTTAGCTTATTTTGAAAATGGGGTTGGCAAATTTGGCATCATCTATGATGTCATGAAAGGTGATTGTTACCATGGTGGTGGTGCCTTTCCTCCTTGTCGTAATAATGAGCCCTTACCGACTTTTAAACAGAAACCTCTTCAAGAATTTTTAGTTGCCGGTAACTCAGGTATGTTTGAAACCAATGAGTGGGGCTTGTCGGATTTGGGCCGAGCAGCATTGGGAGTTCGTGTCTACGGCAGTGCGGCCATTAGTTTTGCTAAGGTTTTATCGGGTCGTCTTCTGACTTATATTACCTACTTACAGCCATGGGATTACGCTGCGGCTAGTATTTTAGGGGAAAGTCTGGGTTATCGCCTTCTTACGGTATCGGGTGAGCCCGCTGATTTTACAACGCGTCAGCCTGTCATGATGGTGCCAATCGAGATGCAAGAGGAGATTCAGTCTTATATCTACGAAAGGAAAGAGAACTAAATGCAATTTCCAGAAGGATTTGTTGAAAAATATGAAGCGATACTAGAAGATAAGGCAAGAGATTTTCTTGCCTCTTTTAAGCAGGAAGCGGTTTCGGCTTTTCGGGTTAATCCCTTAAAAGAAAGTCAATTGTCGTTTGCGGATGCTATTCCAAATACACCTTGGGGACATTATGGCAAGGTCTCAGGGAAGTCACCAGAGCACGTGACGGGTCTCGTTTATTCACAAGAGCCTGCAGCCCAAATGGTGGCCCAGGTAGCTCAACCAAGTCCTGGCATGAAGGTTTTGGACTTGGCGGCAGCACCAGGTGGAAAATCCACTCAACTAGCAGCTTATCTGGCTAATCAAGGAGTCCTTGTTTCCAACGAAATTTCAAGTAAGCGTGCTAAGATTTTAGTGGAAAATATGGAGCGAT
>CAUVRF010000024.1:0-20429 GCA_963554245.1 uncultured Streptococcus sp. | reverse complement strand
ATGGCTTTGGCTGTTCTATCTGGTATCTTGAAAGCTAAGTGAAAACGAGTTTTTCGCTCTTGAATATTAAAACATATATTGCAACAAAATCAGTTAAATGATAGAGTTAGATTATAGTAAAATTGAGCGAAAATGAGTTAAGATTGACCAGTATATGCAAGAATGTATTTCTAATCATAAAAATAAAAAAAGAAATGTGAACAAAAATAGACGTTCACATTTCTTTTTTTTATTCTGCGGCTTGTTGCCAATGTTTTGCTAGCTTATGAGAAAGGCTGGAAATAGCAAAGTTAAAGATAAAGTAAATCAAGGCAATTAGGATATAAAGACTGAAGACCTGCTCTGGTTCGAAATAGCGTCCCATGAGAATTTGGCTAGCGCCAAAGAGTTCTTGTAGAGCGATAACAGAGTAGAGAAGACTGGTATCCTTAATCACAGTTACAAACTGAGAAATGATGGCTGGCAGCATTTTGCGGATCGCTTGTGGGAGAATGATGTAGTAGAGGATTTGCGCAGAGGTAAAACCTTGCGACATTCCTGCTTCATACTGGCCCTTGTCCACGGCATTGAGACCGCCTCGGATAATCTCAGCTAAGGCTGCTGAGGTAAAAAGGGTAAAGGCGGTAATACCAGCTGGTGTGGACTTCATCTTAAACACCAAAAAGATGGTGAAAATCCAGAGGAGGTTGGGAACGTTACGTACAAACTCGATATAAATGCTGGAGATGATCCGTAAGACAGGATTTTTCCCATTTCTCATGACGGCTAGTACTGTTCCGATAAGGGTCGAGAGGACGATAGCAATTAGAGAAATGTAGAGGGTTAAGCCAAATCCTTTAAAGATAAAGATTAGGTTATCTGGGGTCAAAACTTCTAAAATGGATTCCATAGTAACCTCCTAAAGTGAATAGGCTTTTTTGTTGGCTTGCTCCATCTTGCGACCAAACTGGGCAACAGGGAAGCATAGAGCAAAGTAGAGAAGAGCAGCGCCTAAAAAGGCTGGGATATAGTTTCCGTTGAGGGCCGACCAAGATTTGGTCACAAACATCAAGTCTACTCCAGAGATGATGGCAACTGTAGAGGTGTTCTTGATGAGGTTGACGATTTGGTTGGTCAATGGAGGGAGAATGATACGGAAGGCCTGAGGCAAGATAATCAAGCGCATGGCACTGATATAGGTAAAACCTTGGGACAAGGCGGCCTCCATCTGACCGCTAGGAATAGACTGAATCCCTGAACGAATAACCTCAGCGATATAGGCGCCGTGATAGAGTCCCACACAAAGTACAGCTGTCCAATAAATCGGAATCATGATGGTGTGTTCACTGATAAGAGGCAAACCATAAAAGACGATGACAAACTGCACCAAGAGGGGAGTATTTTGGTAAAATTCGACAAAGATACGAGCCAAAATTCTTAAAATTTGATGTTTGCTAGTTGATAGGACTCCAAAGATGATTCCTAAGACCATAGCTAGGATAAAGGATCCGATAGCTAGGGCAAGGGTGAAGAGGAAACCATTGAAAAATTGTCCAAAATCCTGAAAATAGGCTGTCCAAGATGATAAATCTGTCATGGGGTGTCCTCCTTAATCTGCAGTATGGCTAGATGGTTTGAGCTTGTAACGGTCATAAAGCTTCTGCAAACTACCATCCTTGCTCCATTTAGTGACCAAGGTGTCAAGATAGTCGTTGAGCTCGGTGTTTGATTTCTTGGTGACGATACCGTAGTCAGATGGCTTGAAACTATCTTCTAGTAGTTCTGTCCGTTTACTAATGTAGCCAGACAGGATAGAGCGGTCCACGGAAAAGGCATCAATACGGTGAGCGTGAAGGGAAGTAATCAATTCTGGGTAGGAACCAAGTTCGACGAATTTAAAGGTTAGACCTTTCTTTTTACCCAGTTCAGTAATCAGGCGTTGGGTGATGGATCCTTGAGCAACCCCAATGGTTTTACCATTTAGATCTTCAATGCTTTTAATGTTGGCAGATTTGTTGACCAAAAAGCCAGAAGCGTCCGTGTAGTAGGGACTTGTAAAGTTATAGAGTTTTTTACGTTCGTCTGTGATGGTGAAGGTTGCGATATCCATGTCGACCTGTTCGTTGTCTAGTAGTGGACCGCGGGTTTGAGCGGTAACAGGAACGTAGCGAACCTTGACCTTGAGTTCGTCTGCAATCATCTTGGCTAAGTCGGTTTCGATACCAGAATAAGTCCCTGTCTTGGGATCTTTGTAACCAAAATTGGGAACGTCTTGTTTGACACCGACAACCAGTTCGCCTCTTTTTTGAATGTCTGCGACACTAGTATCAGCCTGAACTGGTTTGGCAGCAACAAGGCCGAAAATGCTAATCAATAATGCTGATAAAAAGAGTTTCTTTTTCATAGGCGCCTCCTTATTTGACTTTATCACTTTCGTGGTTGATAATTTTACTGAGAAATTGCTGGGCACGGGGTTCGCTTGGATTGTCGAAGAAATCATCGACATCTGTCGTATCCACCAAAACTTCTCCGTTGGCCATAAAGATGATGCGGT
Organism: uncultured Streptococcus sp.; assembly: GCA_963554245.1. Classification (GTDB taxonomy): domain Bacteria; phylum Bacillota; class Bacilli; order Lactobacillales; family Streptococcaceae; genus Streptococcus. Next base: position 17,896 of record CAUVRF010000024.1, on the reverse strand, counting down.
CAGCAACTTCACGGGCAAAGCCCATTTCATGGGTAACGATGATCATATTCATCCCGTCATGTGCCAGTTTCTGCATAACTGCTAGAACATCTCCGATAGTCTCAGGATCAAGAGCAGATGTTGGCTCATCAAAGAGGAGGAGTTCCGGACGCATAGCGAGGCCGCGTGCGATGGCAATCCGTTGTTTTTGTCCACCAGATAGCATGGATGGATAGGAATCTTTCTTGTCCCACATATTTACAAATTCCAGATATTTTTGGGCTGTTTTTTCAGCTTCTTTTTTATCAATTCCTAGAACTTTTACGGGAGCTAGTGTTACATTTTCTAACACAGTTTTGTGTGGATAAAGGTTAAAATGTTGAAAAACCATGCCGACTTCCTTACGAAGAGGAACTAAATCTTTCTGACTGGCACCTGCTACTTGGTGTCCATTGACTAGGAGACTTCCTTTGTCAACAGCCTCCAAACCATTAATCGTACGGATAAGAGTAGATTTACCAGATCCGGAAGGTCCAAGCAGGACAACGACTTGTCCTTTTTCAAAACGGAGATTGATGTCGCGGAGTGCGTGATAGTCTCCGTAATATTTTTCGACGTGTTTAAATTCTACTAAAGCCATGAGAGATCTCCTTTGTGTTAGATTTTATAACATGATTTTACAACAAAAGAATGTTCTTGTCAAATCATATCTGAAAAAAATTCACTAAAATGTTATAAAAAAGCAATATGGATAGAGAAAATGCCTAAATCGTGTTATAATGAAACGATAGAATTCTTAGAAAGAGTGGATGTTTTTTTGATAACTCCTACTTATGAATGGCAGTTTGCCCCGCAGGTTGAAGATGCGGATTTTACAAAGATAGCCAAGAAGGCTGGACTGGGTCCTGAAGTGGCTCGGTTATTATTTGAAAGAGGGATTCAGGATGAAGAAAGTCTGAAGAAGTTTTTAGAACCTTCTTTAGAGGACTTATATGACCCCTATCTGCTCCATGATATGGACAAGGCAGTGGAACGGATTCGTCAGGCCATTGAAGAAGGGGAAAACATTCTCATCTATGGAGACTACGATGCGGATGGAATGACTTCAGCTTCTATTGTTAAGGAAAGTTTGGAACAGCTTGGTGCTGAGTGCCGTGTATACCTACCCAATCGTTTTACCGATGGCTATGGTCCCAATGCCAGTGTCTATAAATACTTTATCGAGCAAGAGGGAATTTCCCTGATTGTGACAGTGGATAATGGAGTTGCGGGTCACGAAGCCATTGAATTGGCCCAGTCTATGGGAGTGGATGTCATTGTGACCGACCACCATTCCATGCCTGAAACCCTTCCTGATGCCTTTGCCATTGTTCACCCTGAGCATCCAGATGCGGACTATCCCTTCAAACAGTTGGCTGGTTGTGGAGTGGCTTTCAAGCTAGCTTGCGCTCTTTTAGAAGAAGTGCAAGTGGAATTGCTTGATTTGGTCGCTATCGGTACCATTGCCGATATGGTGAGCTTGACAGATGAAAACCGTATCATGGTTCAATATGGTCTGGAAATGCTGGGGCATACTCAGCGTATTGGTCTACAAGAAATGCTAGACATGGCTGGGATTGCTGCGAATGAAGTGACAGAAGAAACGGTTGGCTTTCAGATTGCTCCTCGTTTAAATGCCTTGGGGCGCTTGGACGATCCTAATCCCGCCATTGATTTGTTGACTGGATTTGATGACGAGGAAGCACATGAGATTGCCCTCATGATTCATCAGAAAAACGAAGAGCGCAAGGAAATCGTTCAGTCAATTTATGAAGAAGCTAAGACCATGGTGGATCCTGAGAAGAAGGTCCAGGTTTTGGCCAAGGAAGGCTGGAATCCTGGCGTTCTGGGTATAGTGGCTGGGCGCTTGCTGGAAGAACTAGGGCAGACAGTTATCGTTCTTAATATAGAAGATGGTCGTGCCAAGGGTAGCGCTCGTAGTGTGGAAGCAGTCGATATTTTTGAAGCTCTGGATCCCCATCGAGACCTCTTTATCGCCTTTGGCGGCCATGCTGGTGCAGCTGGAATGACGCTGGAAGTTGAGAAACTTTCAGATGTATCTCAAGTCTTGGAAGACTATGTCCGTGAAAAAGGTGCAGATGCTAGTGGTAAGAACAAGTTAAATCTAGACGAAGAGCTAGACTTGGAGACGCTTAGCTTGGAAACGGTCAAAAGCTTTGAACGTTTGGCACCTTTTGGAATGGACAATCAGAAACCTGTCTTTTATATCAAGGATTTTCAGGTCGAAAGTGCCCGTACTATGGGGGCAGGCAATGCCCACCTCAAACTAAAAATTTCCAAGGGTGAGGCGAGTTTTGAAGTGGTGGCCTTCGGACAAGGTAGATGGGCGACAGAGTTTGCTCAGACAAAAAACTTAGAATTGGCAGTCACCCTGTCTGTCAACCAATGGAATGGCCAAACTGCCCTCCAGTTGATGATGGTGGATGCGCGTGTGGAAGGTGTTCAACTCTTTAACATTCGTGGGAAGAATGCAGTCTTGCCAGAAGGGGTTCCAGTCTTGGACTTTGCTGGAGAATTACCAGAATTAGCGACCAGTGATGCTGTGGTTGTGAAAACCATTCCTGAGGATATTACCCTGCTGAAGACCGTTTTTCAGGAGCAAAATTTCTCTGCGGTCTATTTCAAGAACGACATTGACAAGGCCTACTATCTAACAGGTTATGGGACTAGAGAGCAGTTTGCTAAATTGTACAAGACCATTTACCAGTTTCCAGAGTTTGATATTCGCTATAAGCTGAAGGATCTGGCGGCTTATCTCAATATCCAACAAATCTTGCTGGTCAAGATGATTCAAGTATTTGAGGAACTGGGCTTTGTGACGATCAAAGATGGTGTCATGACAGTCAATAAAGAAGCGCCGAAAAGGGAAATTGCTGAAAGTCAGATTTACCAAAATCTCAAACAAACTGTAAAAAATCAAGAAATGATGGCGCTGGGTACCGTGCAAGATATCTATGACTTTTTAATGGAAAAAGAATAGAAGTTAGGAAAGAGTTGGGTAACCAGCTCTTTTTTGAAAACAAATCTTAATTTTGAAAATCATCAAAAAAATGGTATAATGGTAGGAAAAGATTCGGCTGAAAGTTTTAGAACTTTTAGAATAAGAGGGTAAACCTACCCTATAATCAAGATAAATGAAGTTTCGGAGGGAAAATGAGTAATATCAGTTTAACAACACTAGGTGGTGTACGAGAAAATGGGAAAAATATGTACATCGCTGAAATCGATGAATCTATTTTTGTTTTGGATGCAGGGCTTAAATACCCTGAAAATGAACAACTAGGGGTTGATGTCGTCATTCCAAACATGGACTACCTTTTTGAAAATAGCGACCGTATCGCAGGGGTCTTCTTGACTCACGGGCATGCGGATGCCATTGGTGCCCTGCCTTATCTCTTGGCAGAGGCTAAGGTGCCTGTGTTTGGTTCTGAGTTGACCATTGAGTTGGCGAAACTCTTTGTCAAAGGAAATGATACGGTTAAGAAATTCAATGACTTCCATGTGATTGATGAAGATACGGAGATTGATTTTGGAGGGACTGTGGTTTCCTTCTTCCGTACAACTCACTCTATCCCAGAAAGTTTGGGAATAGTCCTGAAAACAGCTGAAGGTAGCATCGTTTATACAGGGGACTTCAAGTTTGACCAGACAGCTAGCGAATCCTATGCGACGGATTTTGCTCGTTTGGCAGAAATCGGTCGTGATGGTGTCTTGGCGCTCCTCAGTGATTCAGCCAATGCAGACAGCAATATCCAGGTGGCGAGTGAGAGTGAAGTTGGAGACGAAATTACCCAGACCATTGCAGATTGGGAAGGTCGTATCATCGTTGCCGCAGTTGCCAGCAACCTTTCTCGTATCCAGCAGGTTTTTGATGCTGCAGCAGATACAGGTCGCCGAGTTGTTTTGACTGGATTTGATATTGAAAATATCGTCCGCACTGCGATTCGACTCAAAAAATTGTCTCTAGCCAATGAAAGTCTCTTGATTAAACCCAAAGAAATGTCTCGTTTTGACGACCATGAGTTGATTATCCTTGAGACGGGCCGTATGGGTGAGCCGATTAATGGACTTCGCAAGATGTCCATTGGACGCCACCGTTATGTGGAAATCAAAGATGGGGACTTGGTCTATATCGTAACCACTCCATCTATCGCAAAAGAAGCTGTCATGGCGCGTGTTGAAAACATGATCTACCAAGCTGGTGGTGTGGTGAAACTCATTACCCAAAGCTTGCGAGTATCCGGACATGGGAATGCGCGTGATTTGCAGTTAATGATCAATCTTTTGCAACCAAACTACCTCTTCCCTATCCAAGGAGAGTACCGTGAGTTAGATGCGCATGCCAAGGCTGCCATGGCAGTTGGAATGTTGCCAGAACGCATCTTCATCCCTAAAAAGGGAACGACCATGTCTTATGAACATGGAGACTTTGTTCCAGCTGGAGCTGTTTCTGCTGGGGATGTCTTGATTGACGGAAATGCCATCGGGGATGTTGGAAATGTCGTCCTTCGTGACCGTAAGGTCTTGTCAGAGGATGGAATCTTTATCGTGGCGATCACTGTCAACCGTCGTGAGAAGAAAATTGTGGCTAAGGCCCGTGTTCACACGCGTGGATTCGTTTATCTCAAGAAGAGTCGTGACATTCTCCGTGAAAGTTCAGAATTGATTAACCAAACGGTAGAAGAGTATCTTCAAGGTGATGACTTTGATTGGGCAGATCTCAAAGGCAAGGTTCGCGACAATCTGACCAAGTACCTCTTTGATCAAACCAAGCGTCGCCCGGCAATCTTGCCAGTCGTGATGGAAGCAAAATAATAAGCAGAATACCTACAGAAAAAGTCGAAATTCGGCTTTTTCTTATAGAATAGTAAAAGGAGACAACCATGGCAGTTATGAATATTGAGTATTACTCAAAAGTTTTGGATATGGAGTGGGGCGTTACCGTACTCTATCCAGATGCTAGTCGGGTGACTGAACCAGATTGCACGGATATTCCTGTTCTTTATCTTTTGCACGGAATGTCAGGAAACCAAAATAGCTGGCTCAAACGTACCAATGTCGAGCGCTTGTTGCGTGGGACCAATCTCATTGTTATCATGCCCAATACTAGCAATGGCTGGTACACAGATACTCAGTATGGCTATAACTACTATACAGCTCTAGCAGAAGAGTTACCTCAGGTAATGAAACGTTTCTTCCCCAATATGACCAGCAAGCGAGAAAAAACTTTCATAGCAGGCCTATCCATGGGTGGATACGGTTCCTTCAAACTCGCTCTATCGACAAATCGTTTTTCTCATGCGGCTAGTTTTTCTGGTGCACTCAGTTTTCAGGAATTTTCTCCTGAAAGTCAGGATCTGGGGTCACTTGCATACTGGCGAGGAGTTTTTGGAGAGATTAAAGACTGGACAGCTAGTCCTCATTCGCTTGAAAGCATGGCTGCAAAATCCGATAAAAAGACTAAACTATGGGCTTGGTGTGGAGAGCAAGACTATCTCTACTCTGCCAATAATCTCGCAGTGAAAAACCTCAAAAAACTTGGTTTTGAGGTGACCTATAGTCATAGTCTAGGTAAGCACGAGTGGTACTACTGGGAAAAACAATTGGAACGTTTTTTGGCTACTCTACCAATTGACTTTGTCTTGGAAGAACGTTTATCTTAGTTTTAGGTTTCTTTCAGCTTTCTTCAGTAAAATAGAGAATCTATCTTGATCAAGGAAAATGTGATTTCAAGATAGGTTCTTATTTTTATGAAAGGTGGGGCGTCATGTTCTGGATTATTCGATTATTGTTCCGATTTCTTTTGGGAATTTGGCGTTTCTTCTGGCGTCTGGTTTGGACTGTGGTCATTCTACTGCTCATTGCCTTTGGAGTGGTTTGGTATCTGTCTGGTGATTTTCATTCTGCGGTCAATCAGGTTGAAAAAATGAGCAAGATTGGTCAAGGTGGCTGGAATCAATGGAAGGAGACGGGAACGCTGGAAGTCTTGTCTCAGACAGACAGTCACCAACATGCAGAAGGCAAGTGGGCTCAAGCTTCAGCTCGCATCTATATTGAGCCTCAAATGGATGAGACCTTTCAAGGTGCCTATGCAGAAGCCATAAAAAACTGGAATCAAACGGGAGCCTTTACCTTTGAGGTGGTTGCGGATCCTAGTCAGGCAGATATTGTGGCAAGTGAAATGAATGATGGATCGACTGCTGTAGCAGGTCAAGCCGAGAGTCAAACCAATTTGTTAACCAAACAATTTATATCTGTAACGGTTCGCCTGAATCACTATTATCTATCCAATCCAAACTATGGTTATTCTTATGAACGGATCGTGCACACGGCGGAGCACGAGCTGGGGCATGCCATCGGATTGGATCATACCAACGAGACTTCTGTCATGCAGCCGGCAGGTTCCTACTATGGAATTCAGACTCGAGATGTGATTGAAGTCAGAGAATTGTATGTAAATAATTATGGACAAGTGATTTAATTTGCTTTTTCAAAAGCTAAAACAACAATTTTTATACTACAAATTTAGTTGAGAAAGATTATCTTAATGACATACTTCCTATTATTTCTTTTAACTATTTATAGGAAAAGTTACTGATATTAACTCCATATACTAGGTGATGTGTGAAGATTATTTTTTCTTTATTTTTAAAAAAAAAAATAGTAAAATAGGACTAAGATTAATAGAAAATGGAAAGTACATGTCATGTATTATTATCGAGTTGGTATTTCTGCTGAAGAACATGATCGTTTTGTTAGACGAAGTTCTTTAGTGAATCTCTTGCAAAGTAGTGCTTGGGCAAGTGTAAAAAGTGAATGGGAAAATGAAAGAGTTGGGTTTTATAGTGATAATCAAATAGTGGCGGTAGCTAGTTTACTTTATAGATCTTTACCCTTTGGTTTTACAATGTGCTACATTGCCAGAGGTCCAATTTTGGATTATACTGACCAATCTTTGATGGATTTTGTATTTTCTTCGCTTAAAAAGATTGCGCAGAAAAAACGAGCTCTTTTTATTAAGATAGACCCTGCGCTTTGTTTGAATAAAACTTATATTGATGGTCAATTTTATGATTACTCAGAGGAAACTCTAAAAACGCTAAATTATCTACAAAAACTAGGATTCATTTGGTCTGGTAAGACTAGTGGAATGATTGATACTATTCAGCCTCGTATACAGGCGAAAGTGTACAAAGAAAATTTTGATGAGAAATATCTACCGAAATCAGCAAGACAAGCTATTAGGACTGCACAAAATAAAGGAATAACTATTCAGTTTGGTGGGATTGAATTATTAGAATCATTTTCTTTTCTAATGAAGAAGACGGAGGCAAGAAAAAGTATTCATTTGCGTAATGAAGCCTACTATCGAAATTTACTATTGTCTTTTCCAGACCATGCTTATATAACATTATCTACACTTGATTTGCCAAATCGGTTGAATATTTTAGAAGAACAAAGAAATCAGAATCAAAAAATTCTAGAATCTTTATCAGCTACTGTTAAGTCTTCGAAATATCAAAGTAGGTTGCAAGAAAGCGAAAGGTTGAATGAAGAAATTCTATTTTTGGAGAAATATATTTCTTCAGGTGTTCAAGTTGCTCCTTTATCAGCCACTTTGACCTTGGAATTTGGGCAGACATCTGTAAATTTATATGCAGGGATGGATGTAGAATTTAGACGCTATAATGCTCCAATTTTAACATGGTATCGAACACTACAGCATGCATTCGAAAGAGGTTCTATCTGGCAAAATCTAGGAGGCATTGAACATACAAGAGATGGCGGGCTTTATCGCTTTAAGGCTAATTTTAATCCAACTATTGAAGAATATTTAGGCGAGTTTACGCTACCTATTCATCCTTTGTATCCTTTAATAAATCTCCTATTTAATCTTCGAAAAAAATATCATAGAAAGTAAATGTATGACACTAACTGTACTTACTAAAGAAGACTTTCGCATTTATTCAGAATCAATTACCTCCCGCTCGTTTTTACAATCAATCCAGATGGGAGAATTATTAGAGAAGCGAGGAGCAACAGTGACCTACCTTGCTCTAAAGCATACAGAGACCATTCAGGTTGCCGCGTTGGTTTATAGTTTGCCAATGACAGGTGGACTGCACATGGAAATCAATTCTGGTCCAATTTATAGCGATGCAACTTACCTAAAGGAATTTTACAAAGATCTCCAAGTGTATGCTAAACAACATGGGGCTCTGGAGTTGATTGTCAAACCTTACGATACTTTTCAAAGTTTTGATACTAATGGGAATCCAGTGACGGAGGAGCAACAAGATATTATTCAGTGTTTGACGAATCTAGGATATTGTCATGATGGTTTACAGATTGGTTACCCAGGTGGGGAACCTGATTGGTTATATGTCAAGGATTTAGAAGGAATCACAGAGGAGAATTTAATTAGATCTTTTAGTAAAAAGGGAAAACCCTTGGTTAAGAAAGCTAGAAGCTTTGGCATTCAATTGAGACGATTAAAACGTGATGAATTATCTATTTTTAAAGATATTACTGCTACGACATCAAAAAGAAGAGAATATAGTGATAAAAGTTTAGAATATTACGAACATTTTTATGATGCATTTGGAGACCGAGCTGAATTTATGGTTGCAACTTTAAATTTTCAAGATTATCTTTCTCAACTGGAGAAAACTCAAGAAAACTTATCCAAAAAAATAGCAGATTTTGACGCAGCGTTAAGAAAATCACCTGATTCAGCTCAGAAGAAAAAAGAGCATAAAGAATTGCTACATCAATTTGAAACTTTTGAGGTTCGTAAATCGGAAGCACATAAATTGATAGCAAAGTATGGGGAACAAAAGGTTGTATTGGCTGGTAGTCTTTTTATCTATATGCCTCAAGAGAGTACCTATCTTTTTAGTGGCTCTTACACAGAATTTAATAAGTTCTATGCACCAGCGTTGCTTCAAGAGTATGTTATGTTAGAGAGTATAAAGCGTGGAATTCCTGTTTATAATTTTTTAGGGATTCAAGGAATATTTGATGGAAGTGATGGTGTGCTTCGCTTTAAGCAAAACTTTAATGGCTATATTGTAAGGAAGGCGGGAACTTTCCGTTATTATCCTTCTCCTCTCAAGTATAGAATTATTTCTCTAATAAAAAGGATATTGGGTCGATAATTACGTTACCTATGTACTACCCCAAAAAGTTATTTTTTGTATAACTTTTGTAGTATAGTTTAGTGCTTCTTTTTTCTATGTTCTATTTGAGTCAAAAATATTTTGATGTGCATAAGAGGGGAAAACCAGGAAGTAATATGGAAATTTCACTTATATAAATTAGGGTATCAGATAAATCTATAGCTATACCAACGAGACTTCTGTTATGCAACCTGCAGGCTCTTACTATGGGATTCAGCCTCGGGATGTGAAAGCTGTTCAAGAACTCTATACTAGTAGCGACTAGATGAAGTCGGTGCAATCCGAAAAGAAATCAAAGCTCCTCCATCAAGTGATTGGTGGGGCTTTTTGTTCGTCCTGTTACGGCCTTTTTGCTATAATGGAACTATGAATAACTTGATCAAATCAAAACTGGAGCTCTTGCCGACCAGCCCCGGTTGCTACATTCATAAAGATAAAAACGGCACCATTATCTATGTAGGAAAGGCTAAAAATCTGCGCAATCGCGTGCGCTCTTACTTCCGTGGCAGTCACGATACCAAGACAGAGGCTCTGGTATCTGAAATTGTGGATTTCGAATTTATCGTTACCGAGTCCAATATTGAGGCCCTCCTTCTGGAAATCAACCTCATCAAGGAAAATAAGCCCAAGTACAATATCATGCTCAAGGATGATAAGTCTTATCCATTTATCAAAATTACCAATGAGCGCTATCCTCGTTTGATTATCACCCGTCAGGTCAAGAAGGATGGAGGTCTTTATTTTGGACCTTATCCCGATGTGAGCGCAGCCAATGAAATCAAACGACTACTGGATCGGATTTTCCCTTTTCGGAAATGTACCAATCCGCCGTCTAAGGTTTGTTTCTATTACCATATCGGCCAGTGTATGGCCCACACCATCTGTAAAAAAGATGAGGCCTATTTCAAGTCCATGGCTCAGGAGGTTTCTGACTTCTTAAAAGGGCAGGATGACAAAATCATCGACGAACTCAAGGGTAAAATGGCAGTAGCAGCACAAAGTATGGAGTTTGAACGGGCAGCGGAATACCGTGACCTGATTCAGGCGATTGGCACTCTGCGGACTAAGCAACGGGTCATGGCTAAAGACCTCCAAAACCGTGATGTCTTTGGCTACTATGTGGACAAGGGCTGGATGTGTGTGCAGGTTTTCTTTGTCCGTCAGGGTAAGTTAATTGAGCGTGACGTCAATCTATTCCCTTATTACAACGATCCTGATGAAGATTTTCTGACCTATGTGGGACAATTCTATCAAGAAAAATCTCACCTGGTTCCCAATGAGGTGCTGATTCCGCAGGATATCGATGAAGAAGCAGTCAAGGCCTTGGTGAATACCAAGATTCTCAAACCCCAACGTGGGGAGAAAAAACAACTGGTCAATCTGGCCATAAAAAATGCTCGTGTTAGTCTGGAGCAGAAGTTCAATCTACTAGAAAAATCTGTCGAAAAGACCCAGGGAGCTATTGAAAATCTGGGACGCTTGCTCCAAATCCCGACTCCGGTTCGTATCGAGTCCTTTGATAACTCTAATATCATGGGAACCAGTCCTGTTTCAGCTATGGTGGTCTTTGTCAATGGCAAACCGAGTAAAAAAGACTACCGAAAGTACAAGATAAAAACGGTTGTTGGCCCAGATGACTATGCTAGTATGCGAGAGGTTATTCGCAGACGTTATGGCCGAGTTCAACGTGATGGTTTAACCCCGCCAGATTTGATTGTGATTGATGGGGGACAAGGTCAAGTCAATATCGCAAAGCAAGTCATCCAAGAAGAGCTAGGTTTGGATATCCCAATTGCAGGTCTGCAAAAGAATGACAAGCACCAAACCCATGAACTGCTCTTTGGAGATCCACTGGAAGTGGTAGAGTTATCTCGCAATTCTCAGGAATTTTTCCTCCTCCAACGCATTCAAGATGAGGTACACCGCTTTGCTATCACTTTCCACCGCCAACTGCGCTCCAAAAATTCTTTTTCATCTCAATTGGATGGGATTGACGGTCTGGGACCTAAACGCAAGCAGAATCTCATGAAGCATTTTAAATCTCTCACTAAAATCAAGGAAGCCAGTGTGGATGAGATTGTCGAAATTGGTGTGCCAAGAGCAGTCGCAGAAGCTGTTCAGAGAAAGTTGAACCCGCAGGAAGAAGTGGAGTTGGCTCAAGTAGCGGAAGAAAAAGTAGATTACCAAACGGAAGGAAATCATCATGAACCATAAAATCGCGATTTTATCAGATATTCATGGCAATGCAACGGCACTAGAAGCAGTGATTGCAGATGCTAAAACTCAAGGAGCCAGTGAATATTGGCTTCTGGGAGATATTTTTCTACCTGGTCCAGGTGCAAATGATCTGGTTGCTCTGCTAAAGGATCTGCCTATCACAGCGACTGTCCGCGGAAACTGGGATGATTGTGTCCTTGAGGCTTTAGATGGGCAATATGGCTTAGAAGACCCACAGGAAATCCAGCTCATGCGATTGACCCAGTTTTTGATGGAGCGAATGGATCCTGAAACGATTGTCTGGCTACGAAACTTACCTATGCTAGAAAAGAAAGAAGTTGATGGACTGCGCTTTTCTCTCTCTCATAATTTGCCAAATAAGAACTATGGTGGTGACTTGTCTGTTGGGAATAACACAGATAAATTTGACCAACTCCTAGATGCGGAAACGGACGTGGCAGTCTATGGTCATGTCCACAAGCAGTTGCTTCGTTATGGAAGTCAAGGGCAACAAATCATCAATCCAGGGTCGATTGGCATGCCCTATTTTAACTGGGAGGCGTTAAAAAATCACCGTGCCCAGTACGCCGTGATAGAAGTAGAAGATGGGGAATTGGTAAATATTCTATTTCGAAAAGTTTCTTATGATTATGAAGCGGAGTTAGAATTGGCCAAGTCTAAGGGGCTTCCCTTTATCGAAATGTATGAAGAGCTACGACGAGAAGGCAACTATCAGGGGCACAATTTGGAACTTTTGGCTAGTTTAATCGAAAAGCATGGGTATGTAGAGGATGTAAAAGATTATTTTGATTTTTTGTAAAGTTAGAAATAAAATGGACGCTCTTATTTGGAAGTGAGGTTTGTAGTCGAATTGCTTAGAAAAGATGGCTTAGCTAAAGTTTGACATTGAAATTATTTTGTTATAAAATGAACTCAATTCTTAATATAAAGGGGAAAATTATGAAGAAAATTATTACAGCCAGTATGGCTCTTTTATCTGTTGTTGTTTTAGCGGCATGTTCAGGGAAAACAACGTCTGATTCTTCGACTAAGAAGGCTTCAAGCTCTGTAGAACAAACTTCTTCTTCAGAGACTTCATCAACAACGTCTAGTTCAAAGACAGAAAATAATGAGGTTGTTTTGATCACCGATGAAGAAATTGACAATGCTAAAACTGTTGGAGATGTGAAGAAAGTCTTTGGTAAACTAGTCGACAATTATAAAAAGCATGCAGTTGAAATTGGGGAAAAAATTCCAGAGAGTGGAAAAGAAGCATATAACGCCCAAGTTGAACCAGCACTTAAGTCTATGGAGACTGTAAGAGAGTCATTTAACGAAAGCCTTTCAAGTATTGGTTCTGATGATACAGTAGTGCCAGAACAAACGCGTACTCTATTTGTTCAACAGTTGAAAACTGGACGTGACACAATGAAGAAAGCGCTGGAAGCGGCTTATAAAGCAGTTGCTCCATACACATCTGGTCAATAATATGAGAAAGTAGGTGAGTTATCACCTGCTTTTTGATTTGTTTAAATCCAAAACGATACCTACTTAAATAGCTTCAAATTAATAGTAGAGAGTTTGAAAGAAGTACTAACTCTATGAAAGATCTCTGCAAGCTCTTTCAAAACATGGTAGACTGGAAGCAGTAGAATTAGAAAATAAAATCGCGATTGAACCATGCTAATCTTGAATTCAATGCCCAAGACCAGAACGGCTATTGGTTCTATAATATAAGGTAATTAAGACCAAGTTGCTTTATAGAATGATATAAGGAGGTGTGTTAATGAATAAGCATAAAAAATGGGGTATTATTGCTTTAGTAATCTGTATTATAGGAGGAGTTGTAATGTTTAGTTTGAATCAACAAAAAGAAAAGACATTGGAAGAGAAAATGAGAATCGAACAGGATAGGATGGCACTATTTGTGGTTAATAGAGTAAAATTAAAAACACAGAATCCGATTGAAACTATAGAATTCATAGAATTCAGAAAAAATGAAACAACAGGAACCTGGCGAATAACACTTGTAATTAATGGAGGGGCGACAATATCCCTATCAGAGGATGCTTTTGGGGATGTTATACGGACATCTGGATATTATTTAGAAGACATGTATGTTGACGATGCGGATATTCCCTATACAAAGACAATTGATAATATAAAAATTAGTTATCTAATCTAATAGTAGTATAGAGATGAGATATGATATAATAAACGGAAATGGATTGAGGGGAAATTATGGTTAAAATAAGCAATAATATATTAGGAATAGTCTATATCATTTCTTACCTATGTCTTCTTTATTGTCTCTGGTTGTGGAATGGTCCAACGTTCCTTTTTTTGACATTTATTTTCTGGGGTCTTCCCTTGTTGATAATAATCCTTCCCTTATTAGGTATATGGATATTTACAAACTTGAAATCCCTGGTTTTGATTGGTTATGTGGCAAGTTTATTGAACAGTTATTATCTTTATTCGGTTCTTAGAAACTTTCATTTGGAGAGGATTACTGATACAGCAGGACATAAAATTCCATTATCACCGTGGTTATCTATTGCAATTATTGTGGTTGATTGTTTGTTTTTATCAGTAGCTACATTGGGATTTTATAAAAACTTCATCTTACCTTTCTTTAAAAAGAATGACATAGACAAGGAGTTACTATGAAAAAACGAATCAAAATGAGTATTATCACTTTAGTAATCTGTATTATAGGAGGGATTGTAATGTTTAGTTTAAATCACCAAAAAGAAAAAACGTTGGAAGAGAAAATGAGAATTGAACAGGATAGGATGGCGTTATACTTAGTCAATCATTACGAAGGAGTTCGCATGGTAGAATTCGAATCTTTCTCTAAAGATAATATAACAGGAACATGGAGTGGTGATGCGCTTGTTAATGATAAGTACTATGTTAGATTCACATTATGGAATCTAGGTGGTGAGATTAGCATGTCCCAACTAACATCTAGAAATTCAGGTGAGGTTTTAGAGAAGAGAAAACAGATTGATAGTAAATCAGGCTTGGACATAGATGTAAGATATAGTAAATTAAAATAATAACTGAAAAAGATTATAGATATATTGCTGATGATGTTTATAAAGTGGATGCTCTAAAGGTGAATAGGCCTTATAGTAAGGATGATTTAGTTGGGAACGATCGGTTTAAAGTAATCTCTAACCCCATAGATAACACCTCCAACGGTATGCAGGCGATGGCGGTTGCTCCTGTGGATAAAAATGGGAATGTGGATTATAGCCATGTAGTGATTGCTTATGCCGGGACGAATAAAGATGACATAAAAGACATTGAAACGGATCTACAGTCTTTAGGTCTTGGAAGGGATAAACTACAGCTTCGTTCCAGCCTAAATTCTGCGAAAGTAGTAGTTTCTCAGTTTGTGACAGCCTTGAATTATGCCAATGTTCAGTAAAATAGCTGTTTATGTTATACTATAAGGTAATTAAGACTGGTTACTTTATAGAATAATATAAGGAGGTGTGTCAATGAATAAGCGTAAAAAATGGGGTATTATTGCTTTAGTAATCTGTATTATAGGAGGAATCGTGATGTTTAGTTTAAATCATCCAAATGGTAAAATTTTTGAAAATAAATTAACTTTGACAAAAACGCAACAGGATAATGTTGTTAAAAGAATTATTAAAGGATATGATATAGATTCAGTAAAATTTATAGAATTTATCAAAGATAAGAAAACTGGTACTTATTTATTAAATGTTGAATTAAGAAAAAATGGACTAAATAAGGAAACGACGATTCCTTTTAGAGACTTACAAAGACTTGATAACAATACGGATTCATTGGGTCTTAACCCTATTTCTGATTTTAAAGTTTTCCAGAGAAGTCAACCTTTAGCGATACAAGATATTAGTATGAACGACGTAACGATAAATTATTTAGGAGAATAAATGGGAATTACAGAAGAAAAAATCAATTGGATAGCAGAGCAATCATATTGGGTTGAGAAAAAGCGAAATGATGTGTATCATCCTAAAGAAGGTGAAGAGTATTATTATAATCCAGATAATGTAGAATTGGGTAAGTTTAAAGTAATCTTTAAACCCGTAGACAACACCTCTAACGGTATGCAGTTTCGTTCAGGACTAAATTCTGCGAAAGTAGTAGGTTCTCAGCTTGTGACAGCGCTGGATTACGCTTATGTTAATTTAAATAGCCACTTATGTTATACTATAAGGTAATTAAGACCAAGTTGTTTTATAGAATAATATAAGGAGGTGTGTCAATGAATAGGCACAAAAAATGGAGTATTATTGCTTTAGTAATCTGTGTAATAGGAGGAATCGTGATGTTTAGTTTGAATCAACAAAAAGAAAAGACATTGGAAGAGAAAATGAGAATTGAACAAGATAGGATGGCGTTGTACTTAGTTAATCATTATGAAAAGATTGAGAAGATTGAGTTCACAAGTTTTCAACAGAATAAATTAACAGGAACTTGGACTTATACTGCCATTGTCAATGACGAAATATTTGTCACTTTTTCTGTTCAAAACTTGATGGCAGAGGATGAAATAGGTTTTGGACAGCATATTAGTCAAAGTAATGGAAATAAATTAATAGAAAGAGAGAATTCGAAAGTAATAAATAGTGATTCACTTATGTCAAATATAACAGTTATTTATTGGGTGAGATAATATGATTACGGATAAAAGTTTTAATTACTTAGTTGACCAAGTATATGAAGTCGATAAAAATAAGAATTCAACTCCATGGAAAGCAGGAGATGAGTTAAGAAAGGATTCACAATCTTTTCGAGTTCTTAGTGCAAAAGACAACACCTCCAATGGTATGCAGGCGATGGCGGTTGCTCCTGTAGATAAAAATGGGAATGTGGATGATAGTCATGTAGTGATTGCCTATGCAGGGACGAATAAAGATGACATAAAGGATCTTGGTACGGATGTATGGTCTTTGGGGCTTGGGAGGGATAAACTACAGTCTCGTTCAGGATTAAATTCTGCGAAAGTAGTAGATTCTCAGTTTGTGACAGCTTTGAATTATGCTAATGTTAATTAAAATAGCTGTTTATGTTATACTATAAGGTAATTCAGACCAAGTTACTTTATAGAATGATATAAGGAGGTATGTTAATGAATAAGCGTAAAAAATGGGGTATTATTGCTTTAGTAATCTGTATTATAGGAGGAATCGTAATGTTTAGTTTGAATCACCAAAAAGAAAAGACATTGGAAGAGAAAATGAGGATCGAACAGGATAGGATGGTATTGTATTTAGTTAATCATTATGAGGGAATTAATGAAATAGAATTTAATGATATAGAAAATAATGCTACAACAGGTTCAAGAACTGCGTTATTAACTGTAAATAAAGAACTTAAAATGGAAATTACTTTCTTTAAATTTAATGATAAAACTGACAATTATGTAATTAGTTGGAATAAAAGATTAAATTTACAAGAAAAAAATGAAATTACTAATCAACAAACAACAGATAATATTAAAGTGAAATATTGGAACAAGTGATGAAAATAACAGATAAAAATTATAATGATATTGTCGATGGAGTTTATAATGTTGATGCAGGAAAAGTAAAACGACCTTGGAGAGACGATAAGATTTTTAAATCAAATGGACAAACCTTCCGCGTTCTCAAAACCGAAGACAACACCTCCAACGGTATGCAGGCGATGGAAGTTGTGCCAATTAATAAAGTAACAGGTCAGGTGGACCATAGGCATAAATATGATGTGATAGGCAATGTTGTGGGGAATGAAAAGAAAAAGTTATTTATGCTATACTATAAGGCAATTATAGGATAATTATTTTACAGGATAACGTAAGGAGGCATTCTATGAAAGCTAAAAAATTGATAGTTAAACTATTTTTATTAGTTATAACAATATTACTTTTAGGAGGATGTAAAATGTTTGATAATAAACCGACTTTAACCAAAGTGCAGCAAGATAATGTGGTGAAAAGAATTAGTAGATATTATGAGTTTGAACAAATTACTTTTAAGCAATTCAAGAAAGATAGTAATACAGGTTCATTGTTGTTAACTATAGAACTCAATGGAAGTGAAAATATGCGAACAACTATTATTTTTGATGATATGAGAGACTTTAATGATTCTTCTAGTGAAATAGGATTATCACCAATTTCTCACTTTGAAAGTATAAGGAGAGAAAAAGAACTTTCAATAATTAGCGTTAATATTACCAAGTTAAATATAAAATATTTGGAGGAATAATAAATGGTAGCTGAGCAACAATATAGATATTTAGTGGATCAAGTCTACTGGGTTGATAATTTGCGTTCGGAAAATTCTCCAAAAGAAAATGAAGTTTATTATTATAGCAATAAAAATCCTAAATTAGGCCAATTCCAAGTTCTCAAAACCAAAGACAACACCTCCAACGGTATGCAGGCGATGGCGGTTGCTCCTGTAGATAAAAAT
>CAUVRF010000023.1:0-20801 GCA_963554245.1 uncultured Streptococcus sp. | reverse complement strand
AATAATTCATTAACTATATTCTAAGAATCACTCTAGCTGAAAATAATAAAGTAGCGCCAAACTTCCAAAAGACAGAGCTAAGTAGAGGATTCCTATTTGCAATCCATACAAATGCCAAAGACTACCACTAACCAAAATAAAAATCGATATCTCAGCAACGAGGCGTTGCCATTTTTTAAAAGCATGGGGAGATTTTGGTGCCATATACCGCGCCCAAAATAAGATTAATAGAACTGCTAGAAGAAAAAATAGGAATTTTTCCAGCCAAGAAATTTGTATCACAGACACGGAGAAAAGACCAAGGATTGCGACAACCTCAACCAAAAAGCGCAGTCCTTCAATCAATCGCATCATACTATCACCTTCTATGAATAGTTAAATCAACAGTTCCAAATATTCCTTAAGAACTACCCATTAAAGCTTTCAGTCAACTGAGGCACCACTTGTTTCTTACGTGAAACAGCACCTGGAAGGAAAGCGTGGTTGTTTTCAAGTTTGAAGTTGAAAGCTGCTTCGACCTTGTCCATGTTTGATCCAAGAGCAAGGATTTCTGAGTTTGAGTTGACGATGTCTGTAATCATCAAGACAAAATCTGAGTAGCCGTTTGCTGCATTAGCTGCTTGCATTGCTGCTTCGATTTCTGCTTGGCGTTCCAAGACTTCAGCAATATCAACTGTATTGACTTGGGCAATACGAACCTTATTTCCATTGAGTTCAAAGGTCTTAGCATCGATGTCAATCAATTCTTCAGCAGATTTGCTTGCCAAGTTAGTACCAGCCTTGAGCATAGCAAGACCGTACTCTTCCAAGTTGACGCCTGCTAATTCTGCCAATTCTGGAGCAATGACTTTATCAGATGGGTGAGTTGTTGGTGATTTCAAAAGAAGGGTATCTGAAATCAAACCTGAAAGCATCAAACCTGCGATTTCTTTAGGAACTGCTACACCATGTTCTTTGAACATGCGGTAAACGATAGATGAAGCTGATCCAACTGGTTCCAAACGCATGTAAAGTGGGCTTGCAGTTTCAAAGTTAGCCACACGGTGGTGATCCACAACTCCGTAAACTTCTACTTCAGCGATATCTGACACTGATTGTTGGAATTCATTGTGGTCAGTCAAGATGACTTGTTCTGCACCTTCTGCTTTAGCAGATGTGATGACTCGTGGTGCTTCTACACCAAAATAGTTCAAAACGAAAGCTGTTTCTTCATTAGGAGTTCCAAGTGCTACTGCTTCTGTGTCCAATCCATAAGCCTCTTTTGCAAGATAAGCAAAGGCTACAGATGACCCGATGGCATCTGAGTCTGGATTTTGGTGACCAAATACTAGAATCTTAGACATGATAATACCTCTTTAAATTTATTCATCTTATTGTAGCACTTTTTTCCTCTTTTGACAAAAGTAAGAGGAGCCAAAGGACTCCTCGTTAGACATCAATATGGTTGACTAGATTTTTCTCTTGATTTTCAGATAAAAATCGTTCTTTCTGCGGGCGTTTCTTTCGTTTGAGGAGAGCTTCGGCAGACATGGCTTCTTCCTTAGTGGCAAAACCCTGAGCATAGATGAGTTTGACTGGCAAACGAGCTCGGGTATACTTGGCTCCCTTACCACTATTATGAACGGCAAGGCGCCTCTTCACATCCGTTGTATAGCCCGTATAGTAAGAACCGTCGCGGCACTCCACCACATACATATAGGCTTTATGATCCATAGTAAATCTCTTGAATTTCTGGTGTATAGGAACCATCATCATTGTGAACAATGAGTGGTGGCAAGACCTTAAAGCCACTTGTCGATCCATCCTTGATAGCTTCGATTAAGAGCATATTAGCCTCCTTCTCACGTTTAGGATAGACAAATTGCAGGCGCTTGGGTGCCAAATTATGGCGTTGAAGCATGTCTAAGATATCCAAGAGCCGATCTGGACGATGAACCATGGCCAAACGGCCATTAGACTTGAGAATACTCTGAGCACTACGGCAAATTTCTTTTAGGTTAGTCGTAATTTCGTGTCTGGCCAGAAGGTAATGTTCACTCTCGTTCAGATTGGAATGCGGATCCACCTTAAAATAAGGCGGATTGCACAAAATCATATCCACCTTACTTCCCTGAATGTGGGCAGGCATATTTTTCAAATCATCACAGATGACCTGCATCTGCTCTTCCAAGCCATTCAACTGAACCGAACGCTCTGCCATATCCGCCAAGCGCTCCTGAATCTCTACAGATATTATCCGCGCCTGAGTACGTGAACTAGCAAAAAGTCCCACTGCACCATTTCCAGCACAAAAGTCCACAATTAAACCCCGTTTAGGGAAGCGAGGAAAGCGTGATAAAAGAACACTATCCACCGAATAGCTAAACACCTCTCTATTTTGAATGATCTTGATATCTGTCGAAAAGAGCTGATTGATTCGCTCTCCTGGTTTTAATAATTGTTCTTCTTTCATACTTTCATTATAACAAATTATGATAATATTACAAATGATTTAGATAATCGTATTTATGGCTTCTTCTTTAAATGCTCCAGTGCCTCACGCGTCCAAACAGGCATCATTCGTCCAAGTGGTGCAAAACCGTGCTTGATCCGATCATTAGAAAAACGTCTCCGTCTTGGCAATTGATGTTTTTCCTCTTCCAAAGTACGGATAGAAAGACTGGCCTTCCCAGTGTATTCGTCAAAATCCACCACCTGAACTTGGACTTCATCGCCAATTTTTAAAATGTCATAGATATTTTCAATAAATCCCGTCCGAATCTCCGAGATGTGAATCAGCCCTGTCACCCCTGTCTCTAACTCAACAAAGGCACCATAGGGCTGAATTCCTGTAATACGCCCAGTTAGCTTATCACCAATTTTCATTCTAGTCCTCAATTTCAATCGTTTCAATTACCACATCTTCAACTGGCTTGTCCATTGCACCAGTCTCAACAGCCGCAATGGCATCCAAGACCGCAAATGATTCTGCATCTACCAATTGCCCAAAAACAGTATGGCGACGATCAAGGTGAGGAGTTCCACCTTGTTCTGCATAGATCTCAGCGATTGGTTCAGGCCAACCACCACGCGCAATCTCTTTCTTAGAGTACGGTAAGTGTTGGTTTTGCACGATAAAGAACTGACTTCCATTGGTATTTGGACCCGCATTGGCCATAGAAAGAGCGCCACGAACATTATAGAGTTCTTCTGAAAATTCATCTTCAAAAGTTTGTCCATAAATGGACTCACCACCCATACCAGTACCAGTGGGGTCTCCACCTTGAATCATAAAGTCCTTGATAATACGATGGAAAATAACACCATCATAGTAGCCATCTTTTGAAAGAGCAACAAAGTTGGCTACTGTTTTGGGAGCCTGTTCAGGGAAGAGCTTGATACGCAAGTCTCCGTGATTTGTCTTAATAGTCGCCAACGGACCTTCTACTGTTTCAATGTCTACTTGTGGGAAATGCAATTCTTTTTCTACCATACCAAATCCTTCTAAGGCATCAAAAATGCCATCTTCTTCTACTGTTTTTGTAATATAATCTGCTTTTTCTTTGATTTTTTCATGGGAAACTCCCATAGCAATACTGATTCCAGCATAATCAAAGAGTTCCAAGTCATTGAGACCGTCTCCAAAGACCATGACATTCTCTGGTTTCAAGCCTAAATGCTCCACCACCTTGGCTACACCTGTGGCTTTTGAACCTGAAATCGGCACGATATCAGATGAATGTTCATGCCAACGCACCATGCGAAGTTTATCTGATAAAGACTCTGGTAAGTGCAAGTCATCCCCTTTATCCTCAAAGGTCCACATCTGGTAAATGTCTGCTTTTTCATGGAAATTAGGATCCACATCCAAGTTTGGATAAATCGGATCAATAGCCTCACTGATCAGTTCTGTTCGCGTGGAGAGTTTGGCATCATGACTGCCAACCAAGCCATATTCAATTCCCTCTCGCTTAGTCCAAGAGACATACTCCTCAACATCTGACTTGTCAATCTGATGTTGATAAATGACCTGACCTTTTTTATCTTCGATATAGGCCCCATTCAGGGTTACAAAAAAGTCAGGCTTGAGCTCACGAATCTCTGGAACGACACCGAAAATACCACGCCCAGAAGCAATACCTGTTAAAATTCCTTTTTCACGCAACTGTTTAAAGACAGTGGGAATTGTAGCTGGAATAAAACCTGTCTTTGACGTACGCAAGGTGTCATCAATATCAAAAAAGACGATTTTAATCTTTTTTGCCTTGTATTTTAATTTTGCATCCATCTCTCTACCTCTTTTTTATCACTCTTTCCATTATACCATAAACCTTAGGAAATTCCTTTTTTGAAAAAAGATGAAAATCCTATCAAAAAGAGAGCCAGCAAAACTAGCCCTCTCTTTTCATTCTAGAACAGCTCTAGAGCAATCATGGTAATCATCGTTGCATCATAGTAGTTATCCAAAGGTAAATCTTGTGTAAAAATGTATTTATTTTGCTGAAGAAGTTTCAGATAACCTTCTCCCTTGTCAGATGCATAAGTAATCGGTGCCAAGAAACTACCTGCCTGGTATTGATTGAGGGCAGTTCCGTTCAAGTCATAACCAGCATAAATGCGTTGCTCTTTCATAAAGAAATCCATCATCTTTTGAACGAGTTTTTGGCTTCTTTCATCCTGACTCTGAGACAAGTGATATGGCAAACGACAAGCGTTATAAGAATAAGCCCCATCGTATTGAGATTCGATAGTGTTGGCATCAACAAGGTGCGCCCCTGACTTCTCAGCCCAGATAAAGTCTGGCAAGAGACCCGTATCAGAATGAGAACTGATTTGCTCCAGTTGCCCAAGCATCTTATCCTTAACGTCTAACCACTGTTTGTTTCCAGTCAGGTCATAGAAAGATTGGAAATAGCGAGGAAGAGTATCAGACGTCCGCATCAAGTAATAATAATCGGAATCCTTGTTGGCCCAGTTCCCTACTGTCAGAACACCTGTCTCTTCATTGTAATTGTATCGAAGAATATCTTCTAAGATTTTTTTAGCTTGCTCTTGGTATTCCTGCGCCTTATCCGGCCACTGCTTGGCAGCTTCAATCAAAGAATAAGCGATGTAGAGATCTCCATCAGTTGCGTTTTGCTTCTCAACCGTTTCACTACTATTTGTGATCACTTGCTTCCAAGACATCAACTGCGTTCCCTCGATACGATGATTTTGGTAATAGCGATAAAGATTCTCAAAATCTGCTTGTGTCGCTTGCCCTTTTTGGGCTGCTAAAACCGTTATGAGCATGCCATAACTTTGGGCTTCAGATAGAACTGTTGTTCCCTCCGAATCACTCGTCGTACGAACATAAGACTGATTGCCTTTTGTAACAAGGAACTGCTGGCTCCATTGGCTGTAAATTCGATTACGCATCTCGATTTTAGTCCTTCCTCTTGCTAAAAACAAGGCTAAACAAAAGATAGAAAGGATGAGCACAAACCAGACATATTTTAATTTATTCGTTTTCATAAATCCTCCTATCCTGCAAATCGCTTGGTTTTAACCCACTTGGTTTCTTTTCGTCGGAGTACTTTGTCCAGCACGATTGAAGAAATGGAATCAATGGATACAACGATAAACATCTGTGCGTAAGAGAAATAGGCCGCCAAGGCTAACCAGATTTGTTTTGTCGTCGCTTGTCCAAACTGACTTGCTAATGCCGTCATAATTTGCATCAAATAGAGACCAATCATGAGAATCCAGTTAAAGAGCATGAGCTGGGCAATGTAGATATTGTCCGCATCAAAAGCGAACGGAACCCTGATATCTGGGAAGAATAGGTTAAGACAGATTGCTAGCACATTCGCTAGGAAAATCAAATCCGATAGAACAATGGCAAAGTTAAACCAAAAGAAAACACACGAATAGTTAAAAACTTCTAATTTAACACGCCAGTTTGCTCTGCCAAATAAATGCTTAAAGTTTGAAAGAACAACTTCATAATTTCCTTTCGCCCAACGTTTCCGTTGCATATAGTAACTCTTTAAGGTTTCAGGTTCTTGTTGGAAAGCCTCTGAATTATAGGCAAGGGCAATCAATTTACCACTCTGCATGATTTTGAAGGAAATATCGGTATCCTCGGTTAAGGCACCATTTTTCCAACCACCGATACTCTTTACAAAGTCGGTTTGAATGATAAAGTTGGTTCCTGGGATACGACCAATTTTAAAGAGATGCCACATCCCAACATGGTGCACCCGCTGGGTAACAACGATTTCTTGGTTGATACAACGAGTCAAGAAATTTTGATTGGCATTTCGAGTCTTGTTTCGACCGAAAGATGCCACATGGCGTTCTGGGTCCTTTATCACTTCTTTGACAAGAAAATAAAGGGCATTTTTTTCAGGCATGGCATCTGCATCATAAACACAGATATATTCACCCGTTGCCATCTCTAAGGCATCATTTAGAACGCCTGCTTTTCCTCCCGTACCAGTACGGTCGATAATAGTCAGATTTCTTCCTGCATATTCAGGCATGGCTTGTACAGACAAACACTCTGAATAGGTGTTGTCCGAACAGTTATCCGCAAACAAGAGCAACTCCACACGGTCGTGAGGATAGTTCATATCTAAGATAGCTTTTGCCGTTTGGGCAATAACCACATCCTCATTATGAGCAGGAACAACAATGGTGACCTTCGGATAATAAGGTAGCGGCGAAGTGTCTACACGAAAATCACTGTGTTTAAACCAAAAGTGTACTGCCGAAAAGAGAATTACCAAGCCCCATGCCAGAGAAATCCAAATTGTAAGCAAGGTAAAAATCATTAACATTTGACTAATCATGATTCACCGCCTTAAAATTTTTGTTTACTCGATGGTAAAGAATATTGTATGCAATAAATAGTATGATAAAACAAATGCCAAAGGCGAGACTGAGTCCCAAAGCAATACCAAAAAATAGTTCGGTTAAAGTCATGTTTCCCTCCTAATATTCTACAATTACATCTGTCTCTAGTTGACGTTTGAGATGACTGGCGACATCCGCGTAGTCTTGGTATTTATCTTTATTATCAGAGTTAATCACCAAATAGCCTGTTTGGAACTGAATTCCTTGATTGCCATCTTCTCCATGAAAAACTAAACTGCTTAGTTTCTCCTGCAAACCATTCCAATAAAGTTCCTTCAAAGAATGTTGGCTACTACTCGATAGAACGAGAAAATTACCTTCTGAAACATAATAGAGCTTATCATTGTAACTCAATTCCTGAGCAATGACCTCTTGAATGCGACTGAGCATCTGGTTATACTCTTTCGGTTTTATCTGGAAGAACAACTCTTCATGTGCCCAATGAATCAATAGAGATTGAACCGTCACATCACTTTGTTCAGTGACCATAGCTTGGTAATCTGCTCGAGCTTCGTCTTCCTGTTCTTGGACCTTTGAAGCTACCTTGAAGAAATAATAACGAACTTTAAGTAGAATCCCAATCAAAAGAGGAAAACTGATTAATAAGAAGACCAGTTGAACGATTGGAATATAAACCACACCCGCAACCAAAACGATAAGTCCAAGCCCAAATGTTAAGATAAGGGTCCAAGTAAGCAAAAGGTCAGATAATACCAACACTGCAAACAAGGCTAAGGCTAAAAACAAGATTTGTTCTAAAATGATTGCTCGGGCATACAAAAAACAAAGCACCAAAAGAATGACCTCACAAACAAGCAAAGCCATAAGCCAGTTTTTAAATTGACTCCAATTTTTCATTTTATCTTATTTCCCCCCTTTGAATTCAGACACAGAAGTCGCTGCCCCAAAGTACTGTTGAATGGATTGTACGATTCGTTCAGAGGCTCTTCCATCTCCATAAGGATTTGGTGCCTGAGACATTTGTCTATAAAGAGTTTCATCTGTTAAGAGTGCTACCATCGCTTCTTTCACACGTACTGGATCCGTACCAACTAGCTTCAACGTACCTGCTCTTACTCCTTCTGGACGTTCCGTAGTGTCACGAAGAACAAGGACAGGTTTGCCGAGAGAAGGCGCCTCTTCTTGAACACCTCCAGAGTCAGTCATGATAAAATAGCTTCTTGAAGCCAAATTATGAAAATCAAGTACATCTAAAGGCTCGATCAAGTGAATACGATCGTGACCAGATAAGATATCGTTTGCTGCTTCTTGCACAGCAGGGCTAAGGTGAACAGGATAAACAACTTCAATTTCCTGATGAAGATCGACCATCTCACGTAAAGCTGCAAAGACATTTCTCATTGGTTGACCTTGATTCTCACGACGGTGCATGGTTACCAATACAAGTTTCTTATCTGGATCCAATTGATCTAGAACTTCATGATAGTAATCCGATTGAACGGTTAGTTTCAATGCATCAATGGCTGTATTTCCCGTAATGACAATAGCAGACTCAGGGTGATTTTCCTTGAGGAGATTTTCTTTACTCTCACTAGTTGGAGCAAAATAAAGATCCGCTAAGTTATCAGTCATCTGACGATTCATCTCTTCTGGGAAAGGAGAATACTTATCAAAGGTCCTTAGGCCAGCTTCAACATGGCCGATACGCACCTGATTATAGAAAGCAACTAAACTTGCTGCAAAAGTTGTTGTTGTATCTCCATGAACAAGAATTATATCTGGAAGTTCTTGCTTAACAACTGGATCAAACTTTTCTAAAATTTTTCCAGTAATATCTAAGAGGGATTGATTTTTTCCCATAATATCCAGATCATAATGTGGCTCGATGCTAAAAGTTTCAAGAACTTGATCTAGCATTTGGCGATGCTGAGCTGTCACAACTGTGATCGTCTCAATGCTGTCACTATGTTTTTGCAATTCTAACACTAAAGGGGCCATTTTAATAGCTTCTGGTCGTGTTCCAAAAACAACCATCACTTTCAGTTTTTTCATTATTGTATCCTTCTACTATAATAAAATTTGATAAATCATATTAATTTGTATATCGAATAGTTCCAATTTCAATTAATTTGACTTTCTTAATTATTTTACCGTCAATTAATTTATATGTCAAACTCTTTCAAAGTATATTATTGCATTTAATTTAATTTTAATAAAATGTAATATTTCTGTAATGCTGTGATTTACAGCTTGTAAACCTTATACCTTAAAGTTTTCTTAAAAATTTTTTGAGCGAAGTATTTTTAAAACTTTCTAAAACTTACTATTATCTAAATATTTATTTTTTCTTAATAATTCAGATAATTATATTTTAGCGTTTCATAAAATATAGCTCTTTTTCTAATACGAAAAAATCCCTCTCTAATGAAAAAGGAATTTACGACTTCTTGCTATTTTAAAGTTAAACCTTATAAAATCTATCTTAAAACAAATTTTTCGACAGATACAAAACCAATTCTCCGATATCTTCACAAACCGCATTCATGGCCGGTTGATGGTTCTGATACCAAACACCCGTCCCATCTGGAATATAGCCTCGTTTGATGTACAATCTCTGGGCAGGTCCATACCCTGAATGGAGCCCAACACCAAGGGTCACCTTATCCGATATGAGCCTAACTCGTTTTTCTGCTTCTTCCAGCAAGAGATTTCCAATACCTTTATTTTGAAAGGGCTCAAAGACATTGAAATCTGAGAGTTCTGGATAGATTTCTGCAAAAGGCCCCTGCTTAGCACAGGGCAAAATTGTGATATAACCCGCTAAATCACCCCCAACCTCTGCAACTAAGACTTCTCTCTCCCCACTTTCTTGCTCCTTAAAGTATCGAGTTAAAATCTCCTCTCTACTTGGCCAATCTTGATTGATAAAACCTTGGGATAGTTCTTTAACATCAGATGTTTGCATTTTTCTAATCAGACACGTTGTTTCCATAAGGTACTCCTTAAAAGCCTTCTCTCACTATTATAGCACGATAATAGTGATAAAAAGGAAAAGAAAGATCTAGCAAACTAAAAATAGAATCCTACTAGACCCCAAAATATCTACTTTTGATTGTTTACTGTAAGGGACTTAATTCGCTTTCTTGTTTTCGAGCTCATGAAAAGAGCTCCACTGGACCCAACTCGCTCCCTAGTTTCAAAGCTCGTGAAAAAAAGACCCGGGTGGGTCTTAATTCCCTTTCTTATTTTCAAGCTCATGAAAAGAGCTCCACTGGACCCAACTTGCTTTCTCATTTCCATGCTCGTGAAAAAAAGACCCGTAAGGGTCTTTTCTTTAATCTTCGTTTACGAAAGGCATCAAAGCCATTACGCGAGCGCGTTTGATAGCTGTTGTTACTTTACGTTGGTTTTTAGCTGAAGTTCCTGTTACACGACGTGGAAGGATTTTCCCACGTTCTGAAACGAAACGGCTAAGAAGCTCAGTATCTTTGTAATCAACATATTCAATTTTGTTTGCTGCGATGTAATCAACTTTTTTACGGCGTTTGAATCCGCCACGACGTTGTTGAGCCATGTTTTTTCTCCTTTATAGTATTAATTGTCCATTAAAATGGTAAATCATCATCTGAAATGTCCAATGGATTGGTTGCTCCAAATGGATTTTCAGAACGTGAAAAGTCTGGTACTGGGTTTGCAGGTGCTGATTGACCAGCAGTTGGTGCAGAATAAGCTCCACCTGAATGTCCTTCACGCACTCCGCGGCTTTCCAACATTTGGAAATTCTCAGCCACGACTTCTGTTACGTAGACACGTTGTCCTTGCTGGTTATCGTAACTACGAGTCTGGATACGACCTGTCACCCCGATAAGTGAGCCTTTTTTAGCCCAGTTAGCAAGGTTTTCAGCCTGTTGGCGCCACATAACGACATTGATAAAATCAGCCTCACGTTCGCCATTTTGACTCTTAAATGTACGGTTTACTGCAAGAGTAAAAGTCGCAACTGCTACATTTGATGGGGTATAACGCAACTCAGCGTCACGTGTCATACGCCCTACAAGTACAACATTGTTAATCATAATTTACCTTCTTACGCGTCAAGTTTGACGATCATGTGACGAAGAATGTCAGCGTTGATTTTTGAAAGACGGTCAAACTCTTTAAGAGCTGCATCGTCGTTTGCTTCAACGTTAACGATGTGGTAAAGTCCTTCACGGAAATCTTGGATTTCGTATGCAAGACGACGTTTTTCCCAGTCTTTTGATTCAACAACAGTTGCACCGTTGTCAGTCAAGATAGAGTCAAAACGTGCTACCAAAGCGTTTTTCGCTTCTTCTTCAATGTTTGGACGAATGATATAAAGAATTTCGTATTTAGCCATTGATATGTTCCTCCTTTTGGTCTAATGACCCCCAATCTTTGCAAGGGGGTAAGTGAGGTTCGCTCACAATAAACCATTATACTAGAAAAACTGATAGATAGCAAGTAAAAAAGATAAAAGTGAAAAAATAACGTTATTACTTAGAAATAACATCCTCTTCCAGTTTCAAAGCTCCAGCCATCTCTTTCAAAATGAAAAATAGCAAAAAGCTGGCTAGTACTAAAATGAGCCCTAAGTAAAGGAAGGCTACTACAAATCCTAGATAATCAATCAACCATCCCATCAGAGGAAAAATGATAATCATGCTTAGGCTGAACATCATAGAGTAGACACTTAGCATGGTTGCCCGTACCTCACTTGGGAGTCGCTTTTGTAAATCATTATCAAAAATCGGCTGAAAGAGAGCATATAAGGCGTTACTTATCAAATAAACCAAAATATAAATCAGCGGCGTACCAAAGTAGGAAAGCAAATAAGTTCCTCCCGTCAAGAGTACAAGAATGGGAAAGAGTTTTAAGGCTGAATACTTCTTTCCAATCTTACTTGCTAGATAAACTGCCCAGATATTCAAAACACTGCCCATCAACATGACCATCGAAATCTGCCACCCTTCTAAGTCAGGCAGTTGATTTTGATAGTAAAAATAAAACATGCACATCAGTGTCCCGATGATTTGGGAAAGAATCATCCAACTAAAAAGACTGGGGTTTCTCCGCAACTCCTCTTTGACAGTCCAGATTATTTTTTTCATCGTCAAACGCTCAGATTTTTGCGCTTTAACACTAGGCTCTTTTAGCATCCAAGTTAGGAAAAGAACGATTATAGAAGTAGCAATCATGATATAGTAGGTCAAGTGCAATTGACCATGGACAAAAAATCCCGCTAAAACGGTCCCCAAAGACCGAGTCCCTTCTGCGACTCCTGACATAAAACTGGAGATGGACAAGTAGCGATCTTTTAATCCAGTCTCCACGGCCGAATCATAAACCATAGCTGCACTCGTCCCCGAATCAAAATTATAAGACAAGGCACTCACCACCATAGCGAGTGCGTAAATCCAAAAATTACCTTGCCCTAGTAACATAAGAATCGGCGACGCAATTCCAGCGATTCGACTTAAATACAGATTGGTTTTATAGGAATAGCGGTCAGCTAACATTCCAGAGGGAATTTCACAGATGACACTGGTGGCATGAAAAATACTTTCCAATAAGCCAATCTGCCAAAGCGACATCCCATTTTGACTGAGAAATAGAATCCAAAAGCTGGTAATGCCCAGAAAGGCAAAAAATTCCACACCAGCCATGAGGCCGATATTCTTCCGGTAATTTCGTTTAAACATAGTTTCTCCTTTAACAAGTGTATTTGTATCTTTGTGTTTGTCACTTGTTAAGCTGTGCTTTACATGATCTCCACCTCTTCTTTCTTCTACTTTGAAAAAACGCCCCTAGGGCGTTTTGATTTATTTTACGGTTTGATACGGTGCAACATACGTGGGAATGGAATGGCTTCACGGATGTGTTTTGTTCCAGCTGCGAAGGTTACCATACGCTCGATACCGATACCAAATCCACCGTGTGGAACTGTACCGTATTTACGAAGGTCAAGATAGAATTCGTATTCTGTACGATCCATTCCAAGTTCATCCATCTTAGCAACTAATGCATCGTAGTCTTCCTCACGCATAGATCCACCGATGATTTCTCCATAGCCTTCTGGAGCAAGCAAGTCTGCACAAAGCACGCGCTCTGGATTTCCAGGAACTGGTTTCATGTAGAAGGCCTTGATGGCTGCTGGATAGTTCATGACAAATGTTGGCACACCAAAGTGGTTTGAAATCCATGTTTCGTGTGGTGAACCAAAGTCATCGCCATGCTCAAGATGCTCGTAGTCAGCATCTTCATCATTTTCATGCTCTTGCAAAAGGTCAATGGCTTGATCGTAAGTGATGCGTTTGAACGGCTCTGCAATGTAGCGTTTCAAGAGATCTGTATCACGTTCCAAGGTTTCCAAGGCTTGAGGCGCACGATCAAGAACACCTTGAAGAAGGGCTTTAACATAAGCTTCTTGCAAGTCAAGTGACTCATCGTGTGTCAAGTAGGAGTACTCCGCATCCATCATCCAGAACTCAGTCAAGTGACGACGCGTTTTTGATTTTTCAGCACGGAATACTGGACCAAAGTCAAATACACGACCAAGAGCCATAGCCCCTGCTTCTAGGTAAAGCTGACCAGATTGACTCAAGTAGGCTGGCGTTCCGAAGTAGTCTGTTTCAAAGAGTTCTGTTGAATCTTCAGCCGCGTTTCCTGAAAGAATTGGGCTATCAAATTTCATGAAGCCGTTCTTGTCGAAAAACTCATAAGTTGCATAGATGATAGCGTTACGGATTTGCATCACTGCTACTTGCTTACGAGAGCGGAGCCACAAGTGACGGTTGTCCATCAAGAAGTCTGTTCCGTGTTCTTTTGGTGTGATTGGGTAGTCTTGAGATTCACCGATCACTTCGATGTCTGTAATATCCAACTCATAGCCAAACTTAGAACGTTCGTCTTCTTTGACAATTCCTGTCACATAAACAGAAGTTTCTTGGCTTAGGCGTTTAATCGTATCAAACTTCTCTAGCCCCACTTCCTCACCGAACTTTTCAATAAAGTTTGGTTTAAAGGCTACACCTTGGAAGAAGGCTGTTCCATCACGCAATTGCAAGAAGGCAATTTTCCCTTTTCCTGATTTGTTGGCAACCCAGGCTCCGATGGTCACTTCTTGACCAACGTAGTCTTTTACATCAATAATTGTTACACGTTTTGTCATAATCTATCTTCCTTTTTTCGTTTAACTTGTCCGAAGACATCATTACCCACTATTTTACCATAAATAGACTGTGATAGCTAGGTTCTACTAGATAAAAATCGCGAGATTTTCGTTACAAAAAATCTTCGCTAAAAAGGCGAAGATTCTAAGTTTTATTTTTCCATAAACTGGTGCAAACGACGAATAGCTTCTTTTAATGTGTCCAAGTCTGTGGCATAGCTGAGACGAACATTTTCTGGTGCTCCAAATCCAGCTCCTGTAATCAAGGCAAGGCCGACTTCTTCGAGAATAGCCGTTGTAAACTCTGTCACATCGGTATAACCCTTCATCTCCATCGCTTTTTTGACATTTGGGAAAAGATAGAAGGCTCCTTGGGGCTTGACAACTTCAAATCCTGGTACTTGGCACAAGAGAGGATAAATGGTATTCAAGCGCTCTTCAAAGGCTTGGCGCATGGTTTCAACAGAGTCTTGCGGTCCAGTCAGCGCCTCAATCGTTGCATATTGAGATACTGCTGTCAGATTTGAAGTCGTTTGTCCTGTTAATTTGCTCATAGCAGCGATAATTTCAGGATTTCCCACAGCATAACCTACCCGCCAACCAGTCATGGCATAGGCCTTAGATACACCGTTAATCACAATGGTTTGCTTGCGAATGGCTTCTGACAAACTAGAAATTGGAACAAATTCGTTCCCGTTATAAACCAGACGTCCATAAATATCATCTGCTAGGATAAGGACATCATGCGCAACAGCCCAATTTCCGATAGCCAAGAGTTCCTCACGAGAGTAGATCATACCAGTCGGATTCGATGGTGAATTGAGAACCAAGACCTTGGTCTTATCTGTACGAGCTACTTCTAACTGCTCTACTGTTACTTTAAAGTGATTGTCTTCCTTGGCCTGGACAAAGACTGGCACACCTTCTGCCATCTTGACCTGGTCTCCATAGCTGACCCAGTATGGTGTAGGAATGATGACCTCATCACCTGGATTGACCACAGCCATAAAGAAGGTGTAGAGAGAGAACTTAGCACCTGTGGCAAAGGTAACCTCATTGGCTGCTACAGAATAGCCATAATAGCGTTCAAAGTAGGTATTAACCGCAGCCTTTAAGTCTGGCAGACCTGAAGCAACTGTATAAAAGGAAGCTCGTCCATCACGAATCGCTTCCACCGCCGCATCCTGAATATTTTCAGGAGTATGAAAATCTGGCTGTCCCAAGGTTAAGAAAAGAACATCTTTTCCTTGAGCTTTTAACGCTTTGGCTCTTGCATCACTAGCTAGAGTGACGCTTTCTTCCATTTCTAGTACACGTTTGGATAGTTTCATATGCCCTCCTTATTGGATCACTGCTCCTGTTTCAAAATCTATCAGATAGTAGTGGTTTCCTGACTTAACTTCCCAAATCGGCTTGTCCTGATAGCGACCAAAAGTGACTTTGTCAATGTCGCTAGCACCTTTTTCCCTCGAAATCGTCGCTGCCTTGTCTTGAGAAATCCCCTTATCAAGCTGATAGACATAAATCTTGTGGTCATTCTTTTCAATCAGTACGGCAATGGCCTCTTGCTTTTTATTATGTCCTAAAACGCTGTAATAACCTTCTAGTCCATTATAAAAATCAACCTGATCTGCCTCTTCCAATTCTGCATACTGCTTGGCTAGTTTTTCTCCCTCAACTCTAGCATCTTGATAGGGTTTCATGCTGAGTGATATCAGATAAAGGAAGGAAGTGGTCATGACTAGTACTACCAGAGCAATGCCGATTCCATACTGTAAAAGTAGCTTGTTTTTTGCTTTTTTCTGTCTTAGTTTCACTCGTCTATTTTACCATCTCTCCTTCTTTATTACAAGTGAAGACGGGAACATTCTAAGAATCTTTTCCTATAAAATGTAAGTTCTTGTTTTTCTCTCTCATTATTGATAAAATAAAGCTTATGAAACAATATTTGAAAGAGAAAATTTCCGATAATCAACTAGACTTAAAAACGGCTATCGTCCTTAATAAAGCCATACGGACTTTTAAACCATATGAAGCCAAGGCTGCTAAAGAACACGGGCTAACACCCACCCAATTTTCAGTTTTGGAAACCCTCTATAGCAAGGGGGAACTGCGCATTCAGGATTTGATTGAAAAAATGCTAGCCACTTCTGGAAACATGACTGTTGTCATTCGAAATATGGTTCGAGATGGATGGATTTCTAGAACTTGCGACCCCAAGGATCGTCGCTCCTTTTTCCTGAAATTAACACCTGCAGGACGCAGAAAAATCGAGGAGGTTCTTCCTGACCATATCGATTCGATTGTAGAAGCACTCAGCATCTTGGAAGATGGCGAAAAGGAAGACTTAATCCAGATTTTAAAAAAATTTAAAAATTTGTGAGCAAAATTATTGCTAATTAGTATCATTTGTTGTAACATGGATGGTAACAAAAGAGTTCGCTCTTTGAATTTTAAACTAAAGGAGACACATCATGTCTAAAAAAGTATTATTTATCGTCGGTTCACTACGCCAAGGTTCTTTCAACCACCAAATGGCCCTCGAAGCTGAAAAAGCACTTGCTGGAAAAGCAGAAGTTAGCTATCTTGATTACTCAGCTGTTCCTCTCTTCAGCCAAGATTTGGAAGTTCCAACTCATCCAGCTGTAGCTGCTGCTCGTGAAGCAGTCCTTGCTGCGGATGCTATCTGGATCTTCTCTCCAGTCTACAACTTCTCTATCCCTGGAACAGTGAAAAACTTGCTTGACTGGCTCTCTCGTGCCCTTGACTTGTCTGATACACGTAGTGCTTCTGCCCTCCAAGACAAGTTTGTTACTGTCTCATCTGTAGCCAATGCAGGTCACGATCAACTCTTTGCCATTTACAAAGACCTCTTGCCATTTATCCGTACACAGGTCGTTGGTGACTTTACAGCTGCTCGTGTCAATGACTCTGCTTGGGCTGACGGAAAATTGGTGTTAGAGGAAGCAACTGCTTCATCACTTGCAAAACAAGCTGACGACCTTCTTGCAGCCATCAACTAATTCAACAAAAACCAGCTCATTCGAGCTGGTTTTATACTTGTTTCACAAAGACGAGTTCTAAATCACTTGATAAATCAGGTCGGTAGTCAAAACCTGCAAAACTGAGCTTGCGAGCTTGTTCGACTGTTTGGACTTGCCCCTCTATCAAGGTGGTCAAAAAAGCACCACGGGCTTTTTTTGAAATGGTTGAGTGAATCTTCAGCTGACCTGCCTTATCCTCCATAAATTTAAAAGTCACCATCTTTTCTCTGATTTCCTTCGAAAATACGGTTTCAAACTCTGATGATAGGAGGGAGAATATCAAATCCTCATCCTGTAGCGCCTCATCGTAGGCTGACTTCCAATGAGTCTTTAAAGTCTTACCAGCTACTTTTAACTTCATCAAGAAGTCCAAACGATGAGGAGCCATGGGCGACAAGGCTGGGATAACACCGTATAAAGCTGATGTTATTAAAACATGATTTTCAAGATAGGTTTGTTCAGCCTCAGCTAACCCATCTCGTTTGATATGGCGATACATGAGACCATCGAA
The DNA here is from genome assembly GCA_963554245.1 of uncultured Streptococcus sp. Lineage (GTDB taxonomy): Bacteria > Bacillota > Bacilli > Lactobacillales > Streptococcaceae > Streptococcus. The sequence continues at coordinate 3,220 of CAUVRF010000023.1, read as the reverse complement.
TAGTTTCAAAGCTGGATAATGTTTAGCCCTGTGATCTTTTAAATCTTGAATATGAGCGTACTCTTCTTCTGCTTTCTCGGCAGATACCTTATAAAAGGTCTCTAATTCACTAGCTGAGTAGTGCGCCAGTGAGTCAAGGACTGCCTGACTTTCTTCCCTCAAGGGGAGCGCTTCGATACAAGGATGGTCTGTGTTCATTTCTTTTGCTGTTGGGATTAAAATTTTCATATTGTTAGTGTAGCATATTTTTCAACCACGACCAAGAATTTCATCTTAAAAACCTCGGTTCATACCGAGGTTTCTTTTACTTGACTTTAAAGGTCTTGAGATAGTTATCTTTTCCAACTTGACCTTCAAAAGATTGACCATTTTCAAGGTAAGGAAGGTCGTCTGACACGGAAGCCTTGACCTTATAAATCTTGCCATCAACTTTAAAGAAGTAGACGGTATCACCCTTGATGACAGCTGATTTAAGGTCTGAGACGATACCCTTGATGTTTTCTACCGTTTCATTATCCAACTCGAGGTCATTTTTATTGGCATACTTGCTGAGGAGTTCATCTACCGTAGTTGCTACGATGACGTTTTGGTACTCCACGGCATCGACCAATGCATACTCCTTGACCAAGCCTGCATTGTCCTTCAAGCCCATGATATAGAGCGGTTTGTCATTGAGATTGACAAGAATAGGGAAGGTAGCCTTGTAGGCCTTCTCTTGCACTGCTCCCTCTGCAGAAGCACGGGCAGATTCTTCGGTTGCTGAAGCTAGATTGTACTTGGTGATTTCACCAGTGCGCATATTTTCAAGGATAAATCCTAGATTACTTTCGTCAGCATTTGCTGAAGTCACCCCTGTATAGAGATAAATGTCATTTCCGATAGAAAGATAGTTATAGCCCTCTGTCGTTTGGGTAACGTTTTTCTTAGAGATCAAGGCATTCCAGAAGCCGTCTTTATACTTGCCGTTGTAGTTGATTTGCTCGATGGTTTCTTCGGCCGGATAGACACGGTCCACCCATTCTGGCACCTCATTCAAGCTGTATTCCTTAGTTTCTCCATTTGTGGCGTCCAAGATAATAACAGACGAAGGACGAGGAACTCCTAGACCAAACTGCTTTTGATAAACGGTTGCTACATAGAAAGGATTGCCTTCATCATCCACCTCAAAGGAGGGCGTTTTAAAAATCTTGGTTGGGTACTTAATCCGAAGATGGCGTTTGACGTCTCGGTTAAAATACTCAGAGTCTGAATACTTCATGGGCGTTTTTAAATCCACCAATTCCGCATTTCCTGTCACCATATCAACCTTGATATACTCGCCAATTCCCTTGGACCGATTATTAAACCATTTGATCGGGTCGGCATACTCCAAAGGAGTCACCCGATAAGGTTTGCCATCAACCGTCAGCTGGGTATAAGTATCTGCTGCCACGTACTGGGAGACCTTATCCGTCAGAGAGCCTAGATAACGGTCTCCAATCTTTTCTGCAGTGCTCCGATCTAGGATTGGAACCTTACTGGTATCACTCTTAGGAAAATCTTTAAAGTCTTTTTCTGTGATGGACACCACATTAGCATAATTTTTTGCTTGGAAAAAGCTAGAGGTTACTAGGCTTACCAGACCAGCAAGGGCAAAGATAAGACCTGCAGCCAGCAACAATCCTCCACCTAATTTATTAAAATGAAGCCCTTCTAGATTGAGTTCGTTGGCAACCTTGCCATGACGTACGTGAACTGTCTTGAAAGGATTGGTATCCCTTCGAAAACTAAACAAAATCCCCATCACCACCAAATGTCCACATAGGAAAAAGATAAATTCCCAGCTGGTAAGATTGAAGGGTGGTAAAAAGATATACCAAGTCGTTGCGATAAAAACAAGTTCAAAAAGTATACGTTTCATCTGGGTTCCTCCTAAATAATCCGTCCTTCCAAATGATCCAGTTCATGTTGGCAGATCTGAGCTGGAAAACCTGTCAGTGTAATGGTCTGTTCCTGCCATTTGCTATCGCGATAGGAAACCGTAATCGTTTCATAGCGAGTCGTTGACCGTACCCCAGTCAAGGACAAACAACCTTCCTCTGTCTCGTAAGGTTCTTTATAGGAAAGGAGAACGGGATTAAACATGACTATGGGAACCAAGCCAAGATTAAAGATAATGACACGCTTCTGCACACCAATCATATTGGCTGCCAGACCGACACAGGTCTCGCGATTAGCCAGCAGGGTATCCTTCAAATCCTTAGCCAGATAAAGGTCTTCCTGACTTGCAGCTTTCGAGACCTGCGACAAGAATAAGACATCTCGGACAATTTTCTTTTCCATTCTCTTTCACTCCTTGCTATTTTACTTTATTATAGCACAAAAGCGGATAACTCCTAACTATTCTCCTCAAATGCAAAAAAAGCCATCCGAAGATGACTTTCTTTTTAAATCGCGTTCTTATCAAGACCAAGTTTACGTTGAACAAACTTGACGATTTCGACGATAAGTATCATTGAGAAGCTTCCAGCTAGAACAATAGCCCATTGTGACAAGTCTAGTTTGGTTACGTGGAAGATACCTTCAAGCGGTTCTACAACGATTGTTGCCATCAAGAGGATGAAGGATACCAAGATAGACCAGTTGAAGGTCTTAGACTTGAATGGTCCGACTGTCAAGATGGATTGGTAAACAGACTTGACGTTGTAGGCATGGAAGAGCTGAATCAAACCAAGTGTTGCAAAGGCCATGGTGAGGGCATCCGCATGAATGGCTTGATTGTCTCCTACATGGACTGGATAGGCAAGAGCAAGACCATAAACAGTCAAGACGAGAGCCCCTTGGAGTACACCTTGATAGATAATGGAACTCATGACCCCACCTGAGAAGAAGCTTGATTTGCGTCCACGTGGTTTGTGTGTCATAACACCTGGCTCAGCTGGTTCAACACCAAGGGCGATAGCTGGGAAGGTATCGGTTACCAAGTTAATCCACAAGAGATGAACTGGCTGTAGGACATCCCAACCAAACAAGGTTGATAAGAAGATGGTTAATACTTCAGCCGTATTGGCAGAAAGTAGGTACTGAATGGTCTTTTGAATATTTGAGAAGACCTTACGTCCTTCTTCAACTGCGACGATGATAGTCGCAAAGTTATCATCTGCAAGGATCATGTCAGAGGCACCTTTAGAAACCTCTGTACCAGTGATTCCCATACCGATACCGATATCGGCTGTTTTCA